>NZ_CP049366.1:1522020-1826424 GCF_014058425.1 Companilactobacillus pabuli | reverse complement strand
ATTTTAGATAAATTATGGTTTTAGTTAGGAGAGCTTATTATGGACGAAATTAAAAACAAAATTGTGGATATTTTAAAAGATGTTACAGGTTTGGATGATGCAGGCTCAGACGCTGATCAAGATCTATTCAAAGATGGCGTTCTAGATTCAATGGCAACTGTAGAAGTTCTAGTTACATTACAAGATACTTTTGGTATCCAAGTGCCAGTTTCAGAATTTGACCGTTCACAATGGTCAACCGTAAATAAAATTGCTCAACGTGTACAAGAATTGGAATAGAGTAGATTATGAAAAAAAAGTTATGGATGATTTTTGGACCTGTTATAGTTGCTATTGTTGCATTGTTGATTCTTTTATTTGCACCAATCAATTTTAAAACTGTCACTCCTAAAAAAATTGACCAAGCGGCCACTTCGTTGGACGTGCGAGTTTTAAAAGGTGAGAGTGTTAAGAATGCTGCTGAAAAAGAAAACTACATTCCTATTATTGGTTCATCGGAACTTTCTCGAATGGATCCGTTCCATCCATCTTCCATGGCGCAAAAGTATCATTGGAAGAATAAACCATTCTTGCAAGGTAATCCCGGTACTGCTTCATTGACTCAAGCTATTAACGTTGGTGGAATGTCTAATTTGAAAGGTAACAAAGCTGTCTTTATTATTTCACCACAGTGGTTTACTAAGACTGGTGTTCCTTCTGACGCGTTCAAATATTTCCTATCACCATTACAGTTAACAGGATTTATTTTGAATTCTGATCATGGTGATAAAGCAATGAATAAATATATTGCCAAAAGGGTACTTGATCTGGGTGTTAGCAAAGGTCCAATTGAAGATGATGCTTTAGAACGTATTTCTAAAGGCCAACAGATTACTAACTTCCAACGGATGTACATTCAACGGATTTCACGCTCAAGTCTACAAAGTCAGGATAATCTCTTTGGAGCACTTTCGATGAATGATCACCAAAAGATGATTGATAAAGCGGCTAGTCAATTACCTGATACTTATGATTACAAGCATTTGAATCAATTAGCCGTTAAGTTAGCAAAGAAACATTCAACTGATAATGATTTACAAATTGGTAATTCTTTTTACAAGAAAGAGTTGAAAAAGAGAATCATCAAGTATAAGAATGCGCATAGACACGTCACTTATACACGTTCCCCTGAGTATAACGACTTTCAAGCATTGCTATATATGTTTGCCCAAAATAAAACTGAAGTAATGTTCGTCATTCAACCTATTAATCCTTATTGGGTCAAATATACAGGAATGCCAATGAGTTCCATTACTAATTTTGATAAGAAGATCAAATATCAATTGAAGTCTCAAGGTTTCAATAATATTGTAGATTTATCAAACGTTAAGAATCCTAATTATATTGCTGAAGATACGATTCACATGGGCTGGCGTGGCTGGTTAATGCTAGATAAGAGTCTTAAAGGCTATTATCAAACTAAGAAAGCTAACCCTAAGAATACGCAATATCACATGAATAGTTACTTCTTAACGAATGAATGGGCTAGCGATAATCAATTTTAAGAATCAATGAAAAACCTCTCTGAATGGATCAGAGGGGCTTTTTTGATGTAAAGATGTTATCATCACACTATATGTTAAGTTAACTTTAGGTCAATGAGAAATGAAGGAGGATTTTATGCAAGAAATAGAAACTACTTATTCAATCGGTGAAGTAGCCGAAAAATTCGGTTTGTCGGTTCCAACGTTACGTTATTATGACAAAGAAGGTTTGATTCCCAACTTGAAGAAAAATTCGGCTGGGGTACGTCGTTTCACCGATGAAAATTTAAGTACTTTACAGATAGTTGAATGTGTAAAAAATGCTGGGATGCCAATCAAAGAAATCAAGCAATTCATCAAGTGGACGACAGAAGGTGATGATTCGTTACAGGAACGCTTTGATATGTTCTTACAATTACGCTTGTCAGTTCAAGAACAAATGCGTCAGTTACAAGAAACACTCGATGTTATTAATTTTAAATGTGAGTACTATGGTAAAGCGACAAACGATGGTACAGAAAAATTTGTTAAAGAAGAAATGCATTTAGATAAGCCCTAATTCTAATATATTAAGGTAATCAATTGTATATAATATAATTATATTTACTTTATACCAAAACTAATATATCATGAGCCTAGATAGATTAGTTTTGGTATTTTTTTATTCTCATATGTGAAAAAATTAACATTCAAGGAGAGCGTTATGGATCAAAATAAAACGAGTAAAGAAATCCTATTGCGGATGGTTAAATCGTTCACTGAAAACGAAGTAGCACCATTTGATATGGAAATCGATCATACGAGATCATATGTAAATGACTTGTTAAATAAAATAAAAGAAACAGATTTGTTAAGTACGATGTTACCTAAAGAGTATGGTGGTGCTGGATTTGATGGTTCAACGACCGCCAAAATGATTAACGAAATTGCTCGTGGTAATGCAAGTTTAGCAGTTACTTTGGAAGGTCATTTCAAATCAATTGACCAGATTGTTAAATTTGGTAATCAAGCTTTAAAAGATAAGTATTTGCCACAGGCAAAATCACGAATTATTGCTTTTTCGATGACTGAACCTAGTGGAGGTTCGAATCCTTTAGGAATTAACTCACATGCAGAACATGTTGGTGACAAGTGGATTATTAATGGCGATAAGATCATGATCACTAATGGAGGATTGGCCGAAATTTATTGTGTTCTTGTCAAAACTGCACCTGAGGAATTATCCTTCTTTGTTATTGATAAAGATATGGAAGGATTTGAATTTGGTAAACAAGAAAACTTCTTAGGTCTGACGGGAGTGCCAGTTGGTGAAATCGTCATGAACAATATTGAAGTCAATGAAAGTCATTTGTTAGGCAAAGTTGGCATGGGAAAAGAAATCGGCGACAGTGCTCATAATGACGCTCGAGTATTGATGGGAGCTGTTTTGACTGGAATTATGGAACATGAATTGGATATCGTAACAGATTATGCAACCCACAGAAAAGCTATCGATACGCCAATTATTCAAATGCAAGGTATTCAAAGAAAAGTGGCTGATATTGCTATTGCTAAGGAAACGACTAAATTACTTTATCAAAAAGCCGCTTGGCTAAAAGATAATCGCCAAGATTACGAAGAAGAAGCTGCAATGGCTAAGGCTTATGGTAGTCGAAGTGCTGTTAAGTCTGGTGATGATGCTTTACAAATTTTGGGTGGATACGGTTATAGTTTGGATTATCCAGTTGAACATTTGATCAGGGATGCCAGAGCGATGGAATTAGCTGAAGGTACAGTTGAAAAGATGCGGACAGAAATTGCTTTGATTGAAGCAAAGAATAGAGCCTAGGAGGAAGTCATGAAAATAGTTGTTGGTATTAAACAAGTTCCTGAAACGACAAATGTCAAAATTAACGAAAAAACAAAGAACATTGATCGACGTGGCCTAGGTGGTGTTATTAATTCTTATGATTTACACGCCTTGCAAGCAGCATTAATGATTAGAGATCAAGTTGGAGGAGAAGTTATCACCTTATCAATGGGTCCTGATGATTTCGCTGTTTCATTACAAGAAACCTTGGCACTTGGAGCTGATAAAGCAGTTCTTTTGTCAGATCGTGCTTTTGCTGGTGCCGATACGTTGGCAACCGCTTATGTACTAGGTGAAGCAATCAAAAAAATTGGTGATGTTGATTTAGTAATGGTTGGACAACAGTCAGTCGATGCTGATACTGGTCAAGTAGGACCAATCATTGCTGAAATGCTCAACGTTCCTCAAGTTACCTATGCTGATAAAATTGAGGCCTTTGAAGACCATTTGGTGATTGATCGTAAATTAGAAAATGTAGAACAAACGATTACTGCTAAGCTACCAATTCTTTTAACAGCTACTGATAAAGCTAATAATCCTAAATATAAGAATGTTGTTGAAATCGCCAAGAGTTTTGATAAGCCAATTATTACTTGGCATGCCAGTGATTTGAATTTAGACGAACAACGAGTTGGACAAGCGGGTTCTCCAACAATTGTTCGTTCAATTTCTGAACCTAAAAAAGTTGCTAAGAAGAATCATCGTTTGTCAGATGATCCAGTTACGGCTGCTCGTGAATTAGTGGATATTTTAAAGCAAAAGAATATTTTGACGGAGGACAAATAGATGACGGTAATAAAAGAAAATTGGATTTTTGCAGAAAATGATTTAAATGAAATCAATCCAGTAACTTTTCAATTAATTACTAAGATGAATCAAATTAGTCATGATCCTGTAGTAGTCATCTTGATTGAAAAAAGTACTGCTAATTTGGAAACCGCTTTGAGTGCTTATGGTCCAGACAAAATTATTACCATCAAAGATGATGATTTAGTTAACGGTGATGATTTAGAGGTTACTGATGCCTTGGCTGATTTAATTAAGCAAAAAGGTACACCTAACACTTTGATTTTTCCGGCAACTGTTGTTGGACGTTCAATTGCACCTCGATTGCAAGCTCGTTTACAAACCGGGTTGACAGCTGACTGTTTAGATTTGCATTTTGAAGATGATTTATTGGTACAAACTAAACCTTCATATGGTGACAATATTATGTGTGAAATTACGATTCCAGATTGTCGCCCACAGATGGTCACAGCCCGTCCCAATGTTTTCAGCGCCGAAAAGAAAATTAATCCAAATTTGCAAATGGAAACCATTTCCAACATACAATGGAAGAAAGACAATCAATTACAAATAAAAAGTCGTGTTTTACCCGTTCAAAAAGCTAAGGATATCAAGCAGGCAAAACGTGTTGTAGCCATCGGTCGTGGTAGTAAAACAACCAAGGATATTGAAGTTGCTAAGAGTCTGTCTCAGAAGTTAAATGCTAGTCTTGGAGTAACACGACCATTGACTGATTTGGAAGAGTTTACAATCACTAATCAAATTGGTCAAAGTGGGCAAACAATTGCCCCTGATTTACTGATCAATTTAGGAATTTCTGGAGCGGTTCAATATACTTCAGGAATATCAAATGCCAAAATTGTTGTTTCGATTAATACGGATAAAAACGCACAAATTTTTAAGCATTCAGATTATTTTTTTGTCGGGAATGCTCAAGAATTCGCTAAGTCGCTTGAAGCTATACTATAACTACATTACGTCTTCTATTCATAACCTGGAATAGAAGATTTTTTTATGAATAAATAATTTAAAAGAATAGTAATAATTTGCATAAGCAAAATATATTTGTTAGGGTTATAAGGGTCGTTGTTATTTCTTTATTGTTAAATAACAGCTTTTTTATTTCTAATTATTGAGCATAAAAGTAAGTTTAATCAATTCCAAGAATGGGGGATTTAATGAGTACTAATAAGAGTACAAAAGTAGAAGTCAAAAACCTAACAAAAATCTTTGGTAAGAGAATCGCCAAAGCCAAAGAGTTAAGCAGACAAGGAAAAGATAAATCAGAAATTCTCAAAGAAACAGGTGCCACAGTCGGTGTAGACCGTGCGAATTTCAAGATTTATGATGGTGAAATTTTCGTTATCATGGGTCTTTCCGGTAGTGGTAAGTCAACATTGGTAAGAATGATCAATCGTCTTATCGACCCAACAGAGGGTGAAGTTTTGATTGATGGCGAAAACGTCATGAAGATGGACAAGAAAAAGCTTCGTGATGTTCGTCGAAAGAAAATGAGTATGGTTTTCCAAAACTTTGGATTATTACCTAATCGAACAGTTTTAGAAAACACTGAATATGGCTTGGAAATTCAAGGAGTAGAAAAAGAAACTCGTGAAAAGAAAGCCAATGAAGCACTAGAAACAGTCGGAATTACAGGTTACAACAATGAATACCCTGATCAATTATCAGGTGGTATGCAACAACGTGTTGGTTTAGCTCGTGCATTAGCCAACGACCCCGAAATACTATTAATGGATGAGGCTTTCTCAGCTCTTGATCCATTGAACAGAACCGACATGCAAGATCAGCTATTGGATATTCAAGATCGATTGCATAAGACAATCATTTTTATCAGTCACGATTTGAATGAAGCATTGAAGATTGGTGATCGAATTATGATTATGAAGGATGCTAAGGTTATTCAAACTGGTACGCCGGAAGATATCTTGACACATCCTGCCAATGAATATGTTGAAAACTTTATTGAAAATGTGGATAGAAGTAAGGTTCTTACTGCTGGTAATGTTATGATTCGTCCAATGACAATCAATATCGAAAAAGCTGGTCCACGTTTGACATTGAAGATGATGAAAGCTAATGAAGTTTCAACAGCTTACATTATCAACAATGAACGTAAGTTACTTGGTGTCGTCGATGCCAATGATGTGATTAAATTAGTTCGCGAGAAGAAAGGGGATATTACACCTATTATTCAAACCAAAGTTCCTACAACAGATGAAGATACTCCAATTTCAGATTTGATGGATGATATCTCGCAAACAGGTATTCCATTTGCCGTTGTAAACGACAAGAAACAATTGAAAGGAATCATTGTTCGTGGTGCCGTACTAGGTGCCCTTGCAGGAAATGAGGTGAGTGATTTTGAATAGTCTTTTACTATTAGGTAGTATTCCAAAACTTCCATTAGCTAATTGGATCGATAATTTTGTTGATTGGCTAGTTCAATTCACTGGTTTCTTCAATGCTATTACTAATTTTATTGGTTCAATCAATAGTGCCTTTCAATGGGTCTTTGATCTGGTTCCAATTTGGTTATTTATTATTTTAGTACTTGCTCTAACTTATTTTGTTAATCGAGATAAACAAAACTGGGGACTATTAATTTTCGAGTTCTTAGGATTGTTGTTAGTTTGGAACTTAGATTACTGGCGTGATATGACCCAAACATTATCATTGGTTCTATCATCTAGTTTGATTGCCATCATCATTGGTATTCCGTTGGGAATTTTGATGGCTAAGAGTCACACGGCTGAAGTTATCTTAAAGCCAATTCTTGATTTCATGCAGACAATGCCAGCCTTCGTTTACTTGATTCCTGCCGTTGCCTTGTTCGGTATTGGTATGGTTCCAGGTATCGTGGCTTCAGTTATTTTCGCTATGCCACCAACAGTTAGAATGACTAACATGGGTATTCGTGAAGTTCCTAATGAATTGATCGAAGCTGCAGATTCATTTGGTTCAACTGAATGGCAAAAATTGTTCAAGGTTGAATTACCAATCGCCAAAACTAGTTTGATGGCTGGTGTCAACCAAAGTATGATGCTTTCACTATCAATGGTTGTTATTGCTTCTATGATCGGTGCTATGGGACTTGGTACACAAGTTTACTTCGCCGTTGGTAGAAACGATGCTGGTAATGGTTTCGCCGCTGGTTTGGCAATCGTTATCTTGGCAATTATTTTGGATAGATTGACTCAATCACTAACAAGAACACGCAGAAAAAACTAGGAGGGATTTTTTGAAAAAACAAAAGTTTATTAAACTTTTCTTATTAGCTTTACTAATTATCCCAATTATTTCCGCATGTAGTTCCCAGACAGCTCCATACAACAGTAAGGAAAAGTTGGGTCCCCAAATTAATTACACGATTACTGGTATTGATGCTGGTGCTGGTGTGATGGCGTCAACTCAAAGTGCTTTATCAGATTACAAGCTAGAAGATAACAACTGGCAATTACAACCCAGTTCAACTTCAGCTATGACTAGTACTTTAGATAAAGCCTATAAGAATAAGCAACCAATCGTAGTGACTGGTTGGCAACCACACTGGATGTTTAAGAAGTATAAATTAAAATTCTTAAAAGATCCTAAAAATGTTTATGGTAAAGCCGAGCATATTAGTACGATTGTTCGTAAAGGTTTAAAGAAGGATTCACCAGAAGCTTATACAATTTTGGATCGATTCCACTGGACACCATCACAAATGTCTGATGTTATGTTAAATGTTAACGACGGAATGGATCCTAAGAAAGCTGCTAAGCAATGGATCAAGAAGAATCCTAAAGTCGTCTCACAATGGACTAAGGGTGTCAAAAAAGTTCATGGTAAGTCAATCAAGCTAACTTATGTGGCTTGGGACTCTGAAATTGCTTCAACTAATGTAATTGCTGAAGTATTAAGAGAACAAGGCTACAAAGTAACTATCCAATCAATGGAAATGCAACCAGTTTGGGCTTCAATTGCCACAAAGGCTGCCGATGCTACTGTCAGTGCTTGGTTACCTAAGACTTCAGCTAAATTCTATTCTGATTATAAGGGTAGATTTGAAGATTTAGGTGCCAACTTGAATGGTGCTAAAGTTGGATTAGCTGTGCCAACTTACATGAAAAATATAAATTCTATTGAAGATTTAAAAACAAAATAATAAAAGTTAAAAAATGGAAGAAATTCCATTTTTTTTTGCGCCAAAAATCGTTTTTATACACTAATGGAATATTTAATTGGTTTGTTATTCCTTAAATCATATGAAATAATATTAAAAAACAGGACAAATTATCTACTTAGTATGGAATTCAATGACATGACATGAGGGAGGGTATATAATTAAATTAATTATAATATGAAATTTTTATATAGGGGCGATGGCGTGGATATACAAACGTTTATTGATAAAAGAAAAAAGTTAGGTCTCTCCCAAAAAGAATTAAGTAACGGCATCTGTACTCAAGCAACGCTTAGTAAATTTGAAAATAATGGTAAAATTCCTTCCTTGAAGATTTTGATTCAATTGTGCAATCGCTTGGATTTATCTTTAGATAGTATCATTGGTGTTAGTGACAATAAGAGTCAGCAAGTTATCAAACAAATGAACAAGGCAGAATTTAATTTGATAATTCAAGAATATGAAGACTCTTGGGAAATTATTAAATCAATTGATCCAAAGGATTTAGCTGATGATCGTGATGCTATGATGCAATATTATTATCTCAAAGGTTACTTAAATGTTTTGGATGATGGAGATTTGTTTGATGCGGTCTTTGACTTTAATCGAATCTTATCTGAATTAGATGGCCGTGGCGAAACTATTTTTACTTTCTTATCCTTTGTCGGAATGGGAATGGTTTACGCCAAGCAAGGCGATGATCAAAAGAGCGAGTATTATTTCAGCAAAGTATTCAGTAATATTTATACAATGTCGATTGATGATGTAAATAAAATTTGGCGCTATATCAATATTATTTTTTATTGTGCCATTTATTACTCAGAAAGAAATGATTTGGAAACAGCTAATGCACTTTTGAAATATGGTGTAAAAATCTGTGCGCAAAATCATGTAACTTATTACATTGCTCGAATCTATGCTCAATTGGCAATGAACGAAAGCCGTGTTAATGGTAACAATAAGAAAGTACGTAACTTTATGAATAAGGCGTTAGTCTTTTCAGAATTTAATCAAAATGAAAAAGAAATAGCTTTGATTAAACGTTGGGTCGCAAGCAATAAATTATAATTCTTATTAAAGAAGACTTCACAATAATTTAGTGAGGTCTTCTTTTTTGTTATCATAGACAATAAGTATAGTTAGGAGAGAAATTATGAATGTTAACCGCAAGCAAATTATCAAATACGGGATAGTCATTGTTTTAGTACTGTTTTTAATAATCTATCCAGTACAGATTTATAAAATTGCTCTGAATTTGTTTAGTGTAATTTTACCGTTAGTTTTAGGAGCCGTTTTAGCATATGCACTCAATATTTTGTGTGTTCGCTTGGAAAAACATTTCTTTCCTAACACTAAAATAAAATGGATTCAAAAGACACGGCGCATGTGGGTGATTTTACTATCGCTCTTAATTGTTATTTTGGTCATGGCTGGGGTATTTAGATTGGTTTTACCGCAATTTATCAGTGCTTTGACTAACTTTTTCAAATCGATTCCTTCAATCTTCAGTGACCTAGCAAGTTTTGCTGAAAAGCTCAATAAAAATTCAGTAATATCGGATCAATTGGAGTCAGTTAATGTTGATTGGACTAGCGTACAGAGTAAAGTTATGAAATTCTTAACTAGCGGCGTTGGTGGAGTCTTTGGTTCTTCGATTAAAATAGTTACTGGATTTGCTAAAGGACTCTTCAATTTTATTTTGGCCTTTACGTTTGCCATTTATATTTTGGCTTCCAAAGAAAAATTGGGTGCACAATTTAGAAAAGCAGGACGTGCTTTTATCAAACCAGAACATTTAAAAAAGACAGATTATGTTTTATCAGTAACTAATAAAATGTTCAGTAGTTTTATTGTTGGACAAGTTACAGAAGCCATTATTTTAGGGACTTTGTGTTCATTAGGTATGGTTTTATTCAAATTTCCTTATGCTTTACCCGTTGGAGCATTTGTCGGCGTAACATCATTAATTCCAATCCTAGGCGCTTGGATGGGTGGAGCGGTTGGTTTCTTATTGATTGCTGTGGAATCGCCGCTTGACGCTGTTTTATTCATCATCTTTATCTTGGTATTGCAACAATTGGAAAGTAATTTGATTTATCCTAAAGTTGTTGGTACTTCAATCGGTTTGCCAGGAATTTGGGTATTAGGTGCTATCACTGTTGGTGGCGGCTTAGGTGGAATCGTAGGAATGTTATTGGGCGTTCCAGTAGCAGCTACGATTTATAAGTTAGTTAAAAATGAAGCCAATCGTCGTTTGAGTAAAACGAATTTATAAAAATGAGGTGCAATGATTGTGTGGGATAGTTATTTTGGTTTCGTAATCACTTTTGTGGCTGTTTTTACATTAGTTCCTTATTTGACGTCCTTATTAACATCTTGGCTAGGACATCTTTCCAAAATTACTTTAGTTAATAATTTAGGCAATAATAGTCAATTAGTCGTTGGTGGTCTAGGTGTGATAATCCATGAGTTAGGACATGCCATCTTTGCTTATTTATTTGGACATCAAGTTACTAAGGTTCAATTGTTAAATTTGAATTATCGTCAATCGGGATCTTTGGGTTCGGTTGACCACCGTTATAACGACCGCAATGTATATCAATTGTTAGGTAATTTCTTCATCGGTTTGGCGCCGTATTATGCGTGTTCGTTGGCGTTGTATTTTTTACAGAAATTTTTGTTGAAAGCCCAATTCAGTGTGACTTCGTTAGTACAGGGCCTAGATACTAATACTACTTTGTCATTTCGTTTGATTTTTGAGTCAGTTTTGGATAATTTAAAATCCAGTTTTGCTAACGCTTCTTGGACAATGGTAGCTTTGTATATTTTGTTAACAATCATGATTGCCAGCACGGGTTACGATTTGAGTAGAAACGACTTTATGACTGTGAATAAGGGGATTTTGCCTTGGGTAGTAGTTTTAATAGTTTTTGGTTCGATTTTTTATTGGTTTAACATCCGAACTGCTATTATAAGTGGTTCGGTTTACTTCATTTCATTTTCAATTTTGTTTATGATCCATGCAATTATTAGTATTGTCATTGCTATGTTAGTAATTAAAATACTAGGAATGTTTCATTAAAGATAAAAATAGGGCATTACTGGGGAGTTACCTCTAGTAATGTCCTATTTTAATTTTTTAGATTTTCTTGTAATTTTCAGCTTTGAGGTTAGTGATAGTTAACATTACTAACAAACTGATGATGTAAAGTGTTGAGATGAAGACCATTACGGTCATGATATTGTAGTTGTCTAGAATGAATCCAATGGCCAAACTTGAGAAACCACCGATACAACGACCAACATTCATGATGACGTTGTTGGCAGTAGCTCTAACCTCCGTTGGATAAAGACGACTGACGATGGCACCGTAACCGGCAAACATTCCGTTAGAGAAGTAACCAACGACCGCACCGACGAGAATCAATGACCAGACGTTACTTGGTAGAGTTAAAACATAAACGCCAATAGCTGAAGCAGCTAGGAAAATTCCGAAGGCTAGACGTGGTCCTAAATTGTCCAAAATCCAACCGAAAGTTAACATTCCGGCACACATACCTAGAATTGTTGCAATCATCCAAGTTGAAGCACCAACAGTTAAATTCATTTGTTTTTGCATAATAGTTGGTAGCCAATTCATCAAACCAAAGTAGCCGGCGATTTGAACGATAGCCATGATCATTAAAGCAATGGTTTGATAAGCAATCTTAGGTGTAGCGAAGAGTTGCTTAACGTTACCGTGTTTTTCTTTGGAGGAATTAGTGAAAGCAGTACTTTCTCTTAAATGTCTTCTGATGAAGAAGGTAATAACGACAGGAATGACACCGAATAAGAAGAGTGCGTGCCAACCCAATGTAGGTAGGATCAAGGCTGCTAGTAGTGAAGCAAAGATAGCTCCGACTTGACCGGCCATACCGACCCACGATGAAACGCGACCTAATTTTTCCTTTGAAAAGCTTTCGGCTAGAACAGTCATACCGATTCCGTATTCACCACCGGCACCGATACCGGCGATAAAACGACAAATATAAATTGCTGTAAGATTGTGAGCGAAGAACATTGCTGCAGTCGCAAAGGCGAAGATAAAGATTGTATGACTGAAAGTTTTGATACGACCGATTTTATCGGCTAAAATTCCAAAAAAAATACCACCTAATAACATACCAATGTTAGTGATTGTTGAAATCAATCCTGCTTGCGTGCCGCTAAGATGCAATTCAGCGATGATGGATGAAAGAGCGAAGGACAAAAACATTACGTCCATGTTTTCCAATCCAAATCCTGAAGCTGTCGAAGCAACTACTTTAGCTTGGTAGTTATCGAGCTGGTTCTGTTTTGATACTATTTTCATTTTTTTCCCTCCAAAATTGATGCTCACTGACATCATTTATTTTGCTTGAATGTATAATAGCACAAGGTATTTTTTTAAACAACCATCGTTCAAAAAGTTGGTAGACATTTAGGCATTAAAAAAGCTAGCTGATAAGTTTTTATCAACTAGCTAATTTTTTTAGTCTGTAAATGATTGATTCAATTTATTCAATTCGCTGCCATTGAACTTAATGTCATCCAATTGGTCAGCTTTTTCATGCAAAGTGTTGGTTATCTTATCAGTCAAAAAATCGACATCGCTTTGAGAAGTATTACTTGGGAACATTCCAACAATCAAGTAATCAATTGGTGTTCTATCATTTCCCCAAGCCACAGGGTCTTTGAAAGTCAAAGTCATAGTGTGAGCCCGACTCTTTTTATCGCTAGTAACGAACATGAAAACAGCACGATTTTCGATGAAATTGTCATCTTGGGCAGCACTAGCAAAAATACTACTTTGAATATTTTGTTCATCAACGTTGAACTCTTCAGCAGTCTTTGAAGCAGCTAGTTTTAAAGCACTCATTTCATTGTTATCTTTTAATTCGATGTTTGCGGTTGTGTGGTTCTTTCTGAAAATTTTGAACATAATTGTTATCTCCCTTGCATAATTATTTTACAAGTATCGACATGTCTAACTCTTTACAACCATTATGTTATCTTATCGAACCCGTTTCATAGCAAGGGTAAAAACTAAATTATTTAAATTTTTTTACGGCATCAGGAATATCGGTAACGTGATCGACAATTAAATCGGCACCAGATTCTTTTAATTCTTGCTGATTACCGAAGCCATATGTGATGCCCAAAGTGTGAACGTCATTTTGAACTCCACCTTGCATATCGGTCATGCGGTCACCAATCATAATGGAATCTTCAGCAGCAGATTTACTGTCATCAAGACCGTACTTAAGAATGGCTGGTTTAGTATTACGAGTGAGTCCGTCTTCGGATTGACCATAAAATCCTTCAAAATAATTGTCCAAACCTAAATGCGGAATGAGAATTTTTAGCATAGATTCTGTTTTAACTGATGAAATATAAAGGTTATAGCCTGCATCTTTTAGCTCTTGTAGCATGTCTTTCATACCAGGATATAATTCTAGTTGATAGACGCCTTTAGTATTGTAGTAACTTTGGAAAGATTTGACTGCTTCTTGATAGCGAGCCTTAGGAAAGTCAGGATAAAATCTCTCAAGGCTGTCGACTAGAGATGGCCCGATAAATTTCTTATAAGTATCGACACCGAGGTGTTCCATCTTCAAGTCGTTGACCATATATTCTAGAGCATTGACAATACCCTCTTGGGTATTAGCAATCGTACCATCAAAATCAAAAAACAAATTCTTCATAAATTTTTCTCCTCAATGATTAATATTATTTAATTATAATACAGAATAATTATTGTTCTGCAATAGGTTGGTGATGGGCAATTAAAATTCCAGATAAAACGAGTAGGACGGATACTAAAACTAAAATCCCCAGAACTAAATTCCAAGAACTCAAGGCGTTTTCCAAGTATCCAAATAAGACTGGACCAATAGCGCCCAATAGATATCCAGCTGATTGTGCCATGCCTGATACCTCAGCAGTTTGGTAATGATTGGTCGTTTTTTCGGTAAAGAAAATTACTGCCATGTTGAAAGCAATTCCCGAACCAAAACCCGTCACAACTGTTACGATACTTAGAAAAATCAAATTGCCAGTAGGGAATAAATACCCAAGCGGAGCAATAGCATAACCGATCGTTAACATGATCAATAAATGTTTGAAACCGTGTTTTTTGGTTGAAAAATAAGGAACAATAAATGAACAAGGCAAGCCACTCAATTGCAAAACGGTTAATAAATTACTAGCTAAAATAGCACTGGTACCGTGGCTTTCTAGCATTGAAGGCAACCAAGTGACGAATGAATAATAAACTAGTGATTGAAAGCCAAAAAAAGCAGTAATCAACCAGCCAAGTGATTGGTTCCAAACACTACGGTAAGTGACATGTTTAGTGCTGGAGGTGTCCCGTTGATTATAGCGTAAATTAGGTATCCAAAAAACCAGAGCAATAATAGCTGCAATTGATAAAATCATTAAGGTAAGTTGTAAACTGATTTTGGTAATTAATACTCCAGCCAAAGCCGTTCCGATTGCACCAATCAATAGCATCGACATCGTATACAGACTAGTTCCCAAAGGAATTTGATTAGGTAAGTGATCCTTAATCATTGCTGGGACCAAAACGTTCCCACTATCGATACCAACTCCGACTAGAAAAGTTCCAAACATCAGAGCTCCAATTGTAGGGATGACACGTAAGTAACTACCGATAATTAATAATATAAAAAATAAGAAAACCGTCAATTCATTACCGAGTTTCTTGGCAACTTTGACGATAATTGGTGAAATCAAGGCGAAGGTAACCAGTGGAATTGATGTGATAAGTCCGGCCAAAGATTTAGGAATGCCGAGATTTTTTTCAATCGTGCTGAGTAGTGGTGGAATCATGGTAATTGGTAATCTTAAGTTAGCGGCAATTAACATCATGCCAAATAAGAACCACGATTTATTGATTTTTGTGGATGCTTTCATAATTTCTCCCAAGTGTTTGATATTAATTTAATTTTAAACCTAATAAAAGGTTGTGCCAAATTTGCTTTGCCGTGGAGGACGGCAAGATAAATACTAACAAACAAAAAGCCTCATCAAAATGAGTTAATCATCTTGATGAGGCTTAAAAATAATCTTATTTAGACCATTTAGCAAAGAAATTCTCAGTAAATTCAATAAATTTAGTTCGAGAAACTTTAAAATCATTATCTTCTAAATATTCAACTAATCCAATCAAACCACCAACAATAAAACTGATCATTAATTCAGGTGCATCTGATTCAGTAATCATTTTGATCAGAGGATCTTTTTGACTGTTAGGATCTTTACTTTTAGTTTTAACAATATCTTGGAGAATACTTCTAAACTCAGGATAGAGATTTGCCTTCGTTTGATATTGTGGAGAAATATGGTGGATAAAATTGCTATTCTTTTCCATGAAATCAGCAATTTGATAGACAATCGTTTTCGCATTGGAAGTGTTGTTGATCAAATCATCTAATAAGTAAGAAAAGACTGAATGGAGCAATTCATATTTATCACTAAAGTAGCGGTAGAAGGTACTATGGTTAATTAGAGCCTCGTCACAAATATCACCAACAGTGATTTTTTCGAATGGTTTCTTTTGAAGTAGGGAAATCATCGCTGTGATAATCGATTTTTCTGTTCGTTGTGTTACTTGTGACATTTTTGTTCCTCCTAGAACACTTTTACATTTTCATAACGAGTCATCAATGAATTAAAATCATAATCCTTGATCTCTTTGATATTTTCAGAACCATTAAAGAAAGCAGTTAAACTGGCAGCCAACATTAAGTTAAGTGGTTGATCATCAATGTTTCTAACGCCAATAACCGGAATATTGTGAGCTGATGCATAGCCACATTCCCAAACAGTTCCAGAGTCTGGTTCAAACTCGTTTTCTTCTATTTTATAGTCTAACATTGCAACGACTACATCCGAAACATTAATATTGTTAATATCATGTTTGAAGACAGCTGTTTGCCATTCAAATGAACCAAATTCGGCTGCATCATAAGCATGCTTGCCAGGACGGAAGACGTCACCAATAGTAGGATTTTGTTCTAAGAGAGCTTGAACGTCGTCTAAACGTTTGACTTGTTGATCACTGAAAAATGGACCTGCTAAGTAAACACGATTCTTTTTTTCCATGGTTTTAGTAATAACTCCTTTATGTTTATACTTTAATTATACTGAAATGTTCGGAGAATGCTCATGAAATCGTTTTTAAAGAACGATATTAATTCCTTAATAATCTACAAAATCCTAAAATAATAATTGCTCAAATTGTCAAAAAAGCCTTTTCATTTGATTCATAAGATGATATAACTTTTCTAGGGCATGGAGGCAATGCTTATGAATAAAAAATTACCAAGAACCAACAATGACAAGAAAAAAGTCAGTTGGTTAGCCGCATTCGGGATTCTTTTAGCGGTTCTTCTTTTAATTTTTTAGGATTAAACGTGCTTATAGATGGGAAAAAATGTAGTATTCTTAATATGTAGAAAAATTAAACTGAGGCTAGAATTTAGTCTCAGTTTTTTGATGGGAGATGAATTAAATGCAAGCGTACCAAATTGAGAATATTCTTTATGCTGGCGTAGTTGGGGATGCCTTGGGAGTTCCAGTTGAATTTGATAAGAGAGATTCATATTATATCGATTCAATGACTACGGGTACTTGGGAACAGCCAAAAGGGAGTTGGTCTGATGATACATCATTTACCTTACCGTTATTGGAGAATTTAACTGCTGGTCAAAGTTATGATGAATTGATGCAAAAGTTCGTCAATTATATGTTTCACAACGAATATACGCCTAATGGAGTAGCATTTGGAATTGGTAACACTTGTGCTAAGGCTTTGCGTAATTGGTCAGTTAATCATTATCCAGCTTTAGAATCTGGGGATAAAAGCGTGGAAGCAAATGGTAATGGAGCATTAATGCGTCTAGCACCATTGGCAATTGACTTAGTTAATGAATCTAATTTAGATCAACGTCTCCAATTAGAACGAGAGTACACTAGTTTGACGCATCGTCATCCACGAAGCATTGTTGCTAGCTATATTTATTTAGAAATTATTCATAGTTTATTAAATGGTCATTCATTATTATCCACCTTAGATACTTTACCTAATCAGCTTACGAAGGCTTTAGAAAATCGTCCTAGTGAGCTAAAAGAATTGCCTTATTTTGAAGCAATGTTCCAACCAGGATTTGCTACAACTTTACGCAAAGATATTAAATCTACCGGTTACGTTGTAGATACATTGTTAGCCAGTATCTGGAGTGTTTTAAACTCTACTAGTATTGACGGAGCAGTGATTTTAGCAGTTAATTTAGGCGAAGATACTGATACGATTGCAAGTATTACTGCTACATTAGCTAGTTGTGAAAACTTGAGTGATCATATCAATGATGAATGGAAGAGCCAATTACAGAATAAACCACTATTAGATAAATTTATTAAGCCATTTGCTAAAAAAGAAACCACAAAATCATAAAAAAATCGTCAGTTTAAATTCTGACGATTTTTTTTATTTTTCAGGTTGAATTAATGAATTATCGGAATTACCAAACCATTTTTTGTTGATTTGTTGTAATTCACCAGTGTTGGCCAAATTTTGTAAACCTTGATCAATTTTCTTCTTCAAAGTTTTATCACCTTTTCTCATACCGGCGGCGAAATCTTCACCTGTAAAACCACCGCTAGTAATACGATATGAGTCAGGATTCTTTTCTTTACTAATATAGTAACCAGCATAGACACTATCGATTAAAAGACCTTGAATTCGGTTGGCGTCCAGATCCATCAAAGCGTTGTTGAAAGAATCGTAAAGTACCGGAGTCTTATTTTTGATGTAGTTTTTTAACATTGCAGGATGTTCGTCTAACAAACTAGCACCAGAGGAACTTGTTTGAGCTCCGAGAGTTTTACCTTTCATACCCTTAAATGAAGTGATATTTTGGTTAGTTTTGGTTACCAAGACTTGACGGTTAGCCATGTAAGGACGCGAGAACATCAATTGTTTCTTACGAGCCGGTGTAATCGTATAACCGTTCCAGATCAAATCAATTGTTCGATTTCTTAATTCAGTTTCTTTCATATTCCAATCGATGGGTTGGAAATCAGCCTTAATACCGTATTGTTTGAAAACAGCTTTGGCTAAATCAATATCATATCCAACCAAATTACCGTTCTTTTGACGAAAGCCCATAGGAACGAAGGTATCGTCCAATCCGATGATGACACGACCTCTTTTTTTGATAGATGACCAAGTATCAGTCGTATTAGCTTGTTGGGCTACTGACTTCTTGTTGTCACTACAACCAGCTAATAAACCAAAGAAGGCTAAGAAGGTCATGAATAGTAATATTTTTTTCTTCATAATTTAATCCCCCTATGATTAATTGTTCAATGGTTTTACTTCTAGTAGTTGATCAGCAATCTTTTTGGCAAAGTCAGGATCGTGGGTGATGACAATTTGAGTGATGCCGGTTTTTTTCAAGTCCAAAATAACTTGGGCCACGGTGTCACGAAGACTTGGATCTAGCGCTGAAGTTGGTTCGTCATAACAGAGAATTTGAGGTTTCATGGCTAAAGCACGAGCAATAGCAACACGTTGTTTTTGACCACCAGATAGCTCGAAAGGATATTGATTTTTGAGACTAGTTAAACCTAATTGTGCTAAAAGTTCATCGACATTTTTTTGGACGGTTTGTTTGTCTTGTTTTAGGACCATTTGTGGAGCTAAAGCAACGTTTTCCATAACGGATAGATGAGGGAAGAGATTGAAATCTTGGAAGACAACGCCAACAACACGTTCTTTGACTGATTCGTCGAAGGGATCAAATGGTTTATCGTTGAGAATAAAGCTACCAGAATCGATTTTTTCTAGTCCGGCGATACAACGTAAGAGAGTAGTTTTACCAGCACCACTAGGTCCAACGATACTTAAGATTGAATTATCTTTAACTTCGAGATTTAGATTATTTAAGATGGTCTTGCCATCAAAGCTTTTAGTAATATTATTTAATTTCAACATATTTTCTCTCTCCTAACGATAATAACTGAAACGTTTTTCTAGAATTTTTAGTACCCAAGTACAAATTAGAGTTAATAGTAAGTAGATGATACCAACTAAGACTAAAGGAAGTAAGGTAACATCACGTGAACTGGCAATATTTCCGGCACGAAGCAAGTCGCCTAAACCGATTACGTAAACTAAGGACGAATCCTTAACCAAGTTGATGACTTCATTACCAATTGAAGGTAAGACGATTTTGACAACTTGAGGAATAATGATTTTACGAATCGTTTGCCAATAACTGAGTCCGAGAACTTTAGCACCCTCGAATTGTCCCTTGCTGACGGTTGAAAAACCACCACGGAAGATTTCAGCGAAGTAAGCAGTGTAGTTAAGAATGAAGGCAAACAATGCGGCATCGTATCTTTCAAAAACGATATGTGCAAATGGCATGTTAGGTAAGCCATAGAAAACAAAAATTAATTGCAGTAGTAAAGGAGTTCCCCGCATAACCCAGATGTAAAAAGAAATGATCCAACTGAGTGGTTTAAATTTGGAGCTGCGTCCTAGTGATACCAAAACTCCTAATGGCAATGAACAAACAAGTGTCCAGAAGAAAACTTTCAAAGTCATTACCGTACCACTTAGAAGTGACGGTAAAATTTCAAAAATGTAATTCATCATAATATCTCTCCCCTTTTTCAAATATAAAAAAACGCCCACTAGCATATAGCTAGAGGACGTCTTGACGTGGTTCCACCTCGAGTTCGTTAGTATCTCACGGTACTAACCTCAAGAAGTTATTGTAAAAAAATACCCTCCTAGTCAAAAGACTAAGAGGGCGAATATTCGCGGTTCCACCTCTGGTTCCCAATACCTCACGATATTAGGCTCACGAAGTTACAATAACTTCAGCTTTAACGGTGCTACCGAAATGACCTACTTGATTCAATCATTCAACTTACAGATGTGTTTCGCCAAGGACTAGATCAACTCGCACCACCGTTGATTCTCTGGACTAGTTAACTCAGTTACTCTTCTGTCGTCGTTTTTTATATTTGTTATAAATGTTGCAACTATCGTACGGCCTAAAATAAATAATGTCAAGTTTTATTTATTAAAAATTGACATATGATGTTATTTATAATATATTGTTACTGAAATGATATTATATGACGTATAGTATTGAGAAATGAGGAGATAATATGGCAATTCAAGTTTCAACTGAGATTCTTGAAGGTTCAGTTTTAGCTCTGTTAACTAAGCAAGATTACTACGGTTATGCAATTACTAGAGAAATTAGGAAGAGTTTTCCAATTTCAGAGTCAACGATGTATCCTATTCTTCGACGTTTAAAAAAGGAAGAGTGGTTGAGCACATACGATGAGGCATACGAGGGTAGAAATCGTCGCTATTATCAAATAACAGATTTAGGAAAAGAACATTTAGAACAAATCAAAGTCAACTGGCAGGAATTAAAGGCAGCCACAGATGCTATCTTGGAGGGGAAAAATGAAGAATAAAGCAATAGATTCGTACATTGATGAATTCAGAATTTATTTACATCAACTAGATGAAAAAGAACAAGATGATGTCATTGAATTTTATCGCGAATACATGATTGATGCAGATTTACAAACTTCAGATAAAATTATCAATGAATTAGGTACACCAAAGCATTTAGCTCGAAAGGTTTTGGCTGATTATTCGATTAAGATGTCTGAGGAAAATTATCAAAATATCAATAATGGTCAAATTACTAGTAATGAACGAGCTTCACGTAATTTGAAAATGATTGGTTTAGTTATTTTAGCTTTGATGGCTTCACCAGTAGCTATTATGATTGCTATCATTTTAATTCCATTACTACTTTTGTTTTTCGGTATGGTAATTTTCATGGTATTGCTATTCTTATTCCTTCTAGCAATGTCTGTAGTACTTGGCGTTGGATCCATTTTTGTTGGTTTAGCAGTGATTTTTCAGTCATTTGCGACAACTATCTTTTTTGTCGGTGTTGGATTGTTGATTTTAGGAGTAGACTTTTTCTTGATTCCTATCGTTATAGCGCTAATTAAGTGGTGCTTTAGTGTAGTGGTAGTCTTCTTCCGCTGGTTAGGTAAGAAACTTTTGTATGGTCGTAAGACACCAATGAAGGGGGAGAAAACTAATGCGTAAGTATTTTGTAACGGGTTTTTATTTATTGATTATCGGTGGAATCCTTTTGCTTGGTGGAATTCTTTTGGGAGCCAATACTTCAGTAGTGTGGGATCACGGATTTAAAGTAGCGCAAAAAGTGGATGAAACTTATCCATTGAATAATTTTAAAAATGTTTACGTCGAAGGTCAGGACGCCAATGTTAATTTCAAATTAGGTGACCGTTATAAAATCCATATCGATGGAGATAAGTCTCAAGCTCCTTCGTATAAGGTGAAAAAAGATACTTTAACTATCAATGGTAAAAAGAATAACAAGCATGTTGGAGTTAATGTTTTAGGCCACGTTAAGGTAACTATTACGATTCCAATGAATAAAACTCTTGATAATGTTAATTTACGTTTGGCTAATGGAACGGTGAACATCAATGATGTAACGATAAATAATCTAGTCAAAACGGCTAAAGATATGGATTATGATGCAAATCTTTACATTACCGATGCAACGATAAATAATTTAGAAAAAATCAACCTGTATGACGCTACATTTAATGTTGCTAATTCAAAAATTAATAATATGACCTTGGTAGCAAGTCAATATTCGGATGTGATTATGAAAAATTCTACTTTAGTTAAAACGAGTATTAATTTAAATGAATCAACGTTAAAAGTTAAACAATCTAATTTAGATACGATGAATTCTTTGGCCAATCACAGTCGTATTACGATGGATAAAGTAGTTTTTATGAATAAAAATGATTTCCGCCTCTTCAGCAATGGACACTTTACTGGTAGTGACGTTACAGCTGATGGTTTAGATTTAACTACAGCGGATGGCGTAGTCAGAGTTATGGATAAGAATTATGGTCACGAATATCAAAATAAAGTTGATGCAAGTAATTTATTGAGTGTCAAAGCAACCAAAGGCTCAATTACAATGAAGTAAATTAGTAGCTAGTAATTATCTTTGTTATAATGGCGTTATTGTAATTGTGAGGGATATAGATGAATAATAATCGAATATCTGCCTTGGAGATCAGACGTGAGGCCCACAGAGCTTTTCGCAAAGATATTAAGGGGAACATTTCTCTTAATGTCGTTCCAATTCTTTTGAGATTTTTGGCAGTGTACTTTGGAACCAAAATTTACACGACGTGGATGGCTAACTTGAATGTCAATCTAGCTGATCCATCTCAAGCAAGTCAACGACTATCAGAAATATCTGCCAGCATGGCTAACGATCCTAGTTCGGCTAATCAATTTATGTTGACACTGACTCCTGAAACGAGTGTTGTTGTCTATGCTTTTATGTTTTTCTTTATTATGGTTTGTGTCGGCGTTTCGTATACTTTGATCGATAAATTGCGTAATCCTGATTATCAAATCAATGCTTTAAAAGGTAGTTTACAAGCTTTTTCAGGCCGTTATTTCTTTCCACTATTGTTTATAACGGCGTTATTCGGACTATTCTTAGAAGCAGGATTAATGTTGTATATTATTCCTGGTATTTGGTTCTTGATGATCTTTTCACAGGCCTTTTTTATTTTTAAGGATGATGTGGCTGATCAAAATAAATGGACTTTGCGTATGGCTTTTTCCAGTTTTAGTCGTAGTTCAGTTTTAATGCGTGGATACAAGTGGGCTTATTTCTCACTTTGTCTTGAATTTTTCTTCTGGGAAATTTTAAATGCTTTAACACATGAATTATTATCGATTTGGCTACAACCATATGAACAATTAACAATGGCTATTTTCTATCAAAGGGTTTTGGAAAATAATCGTAAGAAATAAAAAATAATCCTCAATGTGATTAATTCACACTGGGGATTATTTTTTTATCGTGTTTCAACAAAAATATAATCGATGGCCTTAGCACCAATTGTTAAGTTAGAACCATCTGCTTTTTTTACAACTAATGAATTGTCGAATTTTTCATGTTTGATAACTTCGATCGTATCATCAATTTCGAGATTTAAACTACCAAAGTATTGAAGAAAGTCATAGTTATCAGATACACGGACAATTTGAACCTTAGTTCCGTCGGGAATCATACTGAGCAATTTATCATCAGCATCAGTTTCACCTTGACCGTTTCCAGGGATAATTCCACCATGTGGACAACGTTGAGGGTGATCAAGGAAATCATTCAAGTGATCAATCAAATCGTCGTCAGAAGCATGTTCTAGCGCATCAGCGTTGTGGTGAACATTGTCGACTGGGTATTTGAGACATTGATTAAGAAATACTTCCCAAAGTCTATGTGTACGAACTAGTTTTTCAGAAACTTTATTTCCCTTAGGTGTTAAGACAATTTTGTTGTATGGGGAATGTGTTAAATAGCCTTCACTTGCTAAAGCATTCAGCATTTCGGTAACAGATGGAGCGGACACATTCATGATTTCTGAAATACGTTTGTTAGTGATCTTTGTGAAGTCATAATTCAATTCATAAATGGTTTTTAAATAATTTTCTTTGTTAGGGGACAATTTTACAACCTTTCGTTTAGCCTAATAATATTCTTAGCCCTTCTATTATAGCGCATATCATTCAACTTTGATATTGCTTAATGTTAAAATAAATATGTGATTGAGAATTTGAGAAGGGGAAGATATGTATGAGTGAACCAAAACGCCATTTTGATTGGTTTGGTTTTATCATTGGCTTGATTTCTTTGTATGCGGGCTATTTAGTAATGTGGTATCCGCTAAAAAGTTTATCGACCATTGCCGGAATTTTTGGCTTTTTTATAATTTTACGAGGGGTTTACCAATTATGGTTTGGCTCTCAAATGACACGCTTCTTGGGTGTTAGAAGTGGTTGGACAATTTTTTCAGCCATTGTGAATATTATTATCGGTATTATTTTTATTGCCCACTTAAATGTAGGGGTTATCGCAATCATTTATATGTTTTCAATTTGGTTCTTGTTGGATGCGGCTTTCCAAATTTTTACCGCACGCTTTTACCATTTCTTCGGTAAAAAGTACTATTGGTTGATCGTGATTTTGGCGGGATTAAATCTCTTGTTTGCGATTATTCTATTGTTCAATCCAGTTTTGGCAGGAGACTTCATTGTTTTCCTATTAGCCTTTTTCTTCTTTGCCACAGGAGTAGCCGAAATTATTGAAGCATTTTAATTAAAAGCATTCTCTACAGTATCTAAGTTTGCTAAAATGTAGGGAGTGTTAATGCCGTCTTAGCTCAGATAGGTAGAGCATCACCATGGTAAGGTGGGGGTCGTCGGTTCAAATCCGATAGACGGCTGTATATATGGCAGTTGTACGTTTTCGTACAGCTGTTTTTTTATTCAAAAAATTAATAATAATTAATTAATATGTATATAGTTTTAAAAACTAGATTACGTAGTTTACAGAATTAAAATTAATGGTATTATTAATCGGTGACTTAAATAAAGTAAGTCATTATTTAATTTGAGGGGGTAGACTATGTATCAAATTTTAACGGATTCAGAATGCGACCTACCTTTGGCAACACTGAAGGATAGCAATGTTGATGCAATCTGCTTCCATACAAAAATTGGTGCTGAAGATATCTACAATGATTTTGGTCAAAGTTATGATATTGAAGAATTTTACCAAAAGATTCAACAGGGAATCATGCCAACTACTACACAAGTTAATATTGGTGAGTATGTGGAATTCTTTAAACCTTACGTAGAAAAGAAAACACCAATCGTCTATATTGGCTTTTCTGGTGGATTGAGCGGTTCCCTTTCTAGTGCTAAACAAGCTAAGGATATCTTATTAGAATCATTTCCAGAAGCAACAATAGAAATTGTTGATACAGCTGCTGCCAGTGGTGGTGAAGGTCTGTTAGTTTTGCAAGCAATCAGACTTCAAAAGGCCGGCAAGAATTTGCAGGAGTTAGTGGAATGGTTCAATAATAATAAATTACGGCTTCAACAATGGTTTACTGTCGATAATTTAAATTATTTATATCATGGTGGCCGAATTTCTCACACTTCAGCGACTTTGGGTACGCTTTTAAAAGTAAAACCTATCTTAGATGTTGATCCTAATGGTAAGTTACGTATGATCGAAAAAACTCGAACACGTAAAAAATCACTTTTAGATTTGGCCAACAAAGTAATTCCGGCAATTCAAAATGATATTGATCAACCAATTATCATCACAACTAGTGGCGATTACGATGCCGCTCAAGTTGTTAAAAATAAAATTCAGGAGTCGATTTCTGAAGCTGATATTCAGATTTATCCAATTGGTATGACGATTTCTAGTCATACAGGTTTTGGTTGTGTAGCAGTTTTTGCTATGGGTTCTGACAATCGACAATAATTTTTCTCCCCGTGACTATTTATGAAATAATTCAAGAAAGTTCAATTCCTAGGAATTGGGCTTTTTATTTGTCAAAAAGCAAAAAAGAAATCATACAAAAGTAAACTTTTCTATTTTTGTATAAAAGCTTAGTAATGTTGTTAAATCAATCTTTTCTTTAACACTTCTGTAATAAATAAGTTATAGGATTATAATCCGATATTAATTTGACAATATTTTGGAGTAGCGTAATAATTTTCATATGTAATATTATTACCTGATTTATTACCAATAGATAATAATTATTCTAAATTGAAGAGGGAGATTTAGTTAATTATGTTAATGAAAAAGGGAAAAGAATGGGCTTTATCTTGTGTAGCTGTAAGTGCAGCAGTTTTGATGGGAATGTCAACGACAACCCAAGCTGATGCCGCAACTACTGTCAATAATGGTTTCACTAATAGTACTTCTGTAAGCGATAACTCAACTGCATCGCAAACAGCAGATACTACAAGTGGTACTGCGACAACTCAAGGTTCAGCACAAGCAACAAGTAATACAAATAGTGCAGCAACAACACAAAGTACAACACAATCTCAAACAGCGGTTACTCAATCAGTAAATGATGATGTTCAAGATGGTGGAAGTGTTAGTGATGACTTTAGTAATGAAAATAGTAATCAATTAGGTTATGCATCAAATTTCCATATTTTTGCCAATGAAGCAACTTTGAATGCTCATACTAATGGTAATTTAGCTGTTGGTACTTTAAACGGAAACGTTAATTTTGGTACAAATATTCGTGAAGGTTATTTGAATAAAGATATTTCTTATGTTCAAAATCACAATGCTATTGCTTCAAGTTCGTTTGTCCAAGGGAATGCTGATCGTACTAATAAGGTTGTTTTCGGCGAAGGTAATGATATTGATGTTACTGATACGACTCGGACTAAGGTTGATGGAACTAACATTGATCACTTGACTAAAGATGAAACGTATCAAGATAAGAATGGTAATACATATATTGATTTTGGTTCACAGTTCTCACAATTAGAGAGTAAATCAAATACACTTTCTAATATGGAACCAACTGTATCGGTTCAAAATAGTGATTTTCCAGATCGTAACCAACGAGTTATCAACTTAGAGGATTACAACCCTAATGAAAACAATCAAATCATTATCAATTTAGATGCTGATGTTTTAAATACTGATACCCCAATTTACATTACCGGTTTATCTGCTGATAAAGGTGGAACAAGTATCATAATTAATGTTGATACAAAAGGTCAAGATCCATATGATGTTAATTCACAAGTTAAATTGACCTTTAACGATGGTGAAGGTGCTGATGCCAATCAAAAGGATCGTCCTAATCAGGAAACAGAATACTTTGATGACAACCACTTGCTATGGAACTTCTATGACAGCACAGCTAGTGATAATTTGTACACAGGAACAATCGATGTTAAACGTCCATTCCAAGGCAGTGTTTTGGCTCCAAAGGCAACTGTGATAGCTGATGCTAACCTTGATGGTAATATTGTAGCTGACAAAGTAATCGTCAACGCCGAAACTCACAGATGGGATCTTCAAGACGATAACGCTACAGAAACTGAATTCGAAAGACCTGTAACAATTCCTGGTGAACTTCCTGATGGATTACCAGATGAAGGAAAAGGTGACGAAAACGACGGTGGCAATATCGAAAACCCTGATGAAGAAGAAGAGGAAGAAGATATTGACCCTGACACTGGTGATTTGATCGAAGTTGATGGCGGTTCAGAAGGTCAAAAGCCAGATACTGATGATAATGGCGAAGAAGATAAAGACGACGAAGACGAGGATAATGAAGGTTCAGAGGAAGAAAATAATGGTTCTGATGAATCTAACGAGTCTGAAGAAGGAGAAGAAGCCGGAGAAGAAGGAACTGATGGACTATTAGATGGTGATGGCAATACTATTACAAACGGTGGTTCAGAAGGAAATTCTGAAGGATTATTACCTGGTGTTGCTGGCAGTAACATTACTGAGTCACAAGGCTCAAGTTCAGATTCAGGAACTACAGGAAAACTACCACAAACTGGTGAAACAACTGGTATTCTTGCAACAATTCTAGGCGTTATCTTGGCAGCCTTTGGTGCAATTTTGAAATTTACTAGAGTTAAAAAAGAAGATTAAATTAGATATAAATAAAGCCTCCACGATTAATTCGTGAAGGTTTTTTATTTGCGCTTTTTAGAATTACCAGTTAGCAAATAATTGATACCGGGAATCCAATTTAGAATCCAAATGATAATGATTGATAAAATTAAGACAACGATGTATCTCAAGAAAGTAGCAGTTAATCCATGAATAGCAATGTGATTCATGAACCAGGGTTCAATGAACAAGATCAATAAATTGTGGATCAAGTAAACTCCGAATACTAGTGGTGATAAGAATTCAAAAGTCTTAATTGTAATGTTGGATTTGATTTTACTGCCCCATTTTTGTAGAAGTATAAAAGCAGCTACTGACATGATAGGGATGTAGATTGAAGTGACGTAGTAGCCGTTATTGCTGTCAAAAATTTTAGGAACAGCTTCAGAAATGAAATTACCACCCAAACCAGCAATTAGGAAAATGGCAATTAAAACAAGATTATTGGCTTTTTCAACTTTTAGTTTTGTTAATAAATAACCAAGGATAAAGTATCCTGTGAATCCCCCAACTAAGAAGAAGTTAGCTACTGGTGATAGAGTCAAGATTTTTGTGTAATCTTTGGGCAACATCACAGCAAGCGATGGTAATAATGAGCAAGTAACTAACCAAATCCCCGTAACATAAATCAACATTTCATTAGAAGCGTGTTCAACAAAAGTTCTGATTACCGGAGAAAGAATATAAATTCCCACAAGTGGATACATGAACCAAAGTGTTGGAGAAGTTGGTTGATAAAGAATAGTTTTGACAACGCTCATTACATTTTTAAATGATAACGAATGTGCATAAATTCCAACAACGATAGGTGAAATTATTGACCACATGATAAAGGGAATGGCCACATGCGGGATTCTTTTTTTCCAAGTATAGCTTAAAGAAGTCGTTTTTTTACTATTGAGCAGCAGTGATCCAGAAATCATGAAGAAAACAGGAACACTGATATGGGCAAAGTAATTTAAAATTTTAGTGATCTGCCATTGTCCACTGCCAACATTCAAAGTAGTATCAATAGCAGAAACGTGGATAAAGACCACTAAGAGAATGGCAATAACACGGATAAAATCTAAATAAAAAATCCGATGATTCTTATTCATAAAAAAAAATCCCTCCAAATGCAGGTTTGGTTATTAAGATACCGTCGTCCGTAAAATTTCCGTGGGTAGCTGGAACGCTGCCGACTAGATTTCGTTTCTTTAGCTTGATAGTATTGAATTAAAGTTAATTGAAATATAGTTAAAATCCACTATCTAGTCGGGAGTGAGAGCCCTGGAAAATGCTCAGCCGTGAAATTTCACTTGGCAATTTATTGCCTAGTGAAAGGTCGATCTTGAAGACTTTGCCCGAACTTGGGCTTAGCAAAGGCTCCAAGTCGTGCCCACAGCGTTCCAGCGTTTTCCAGGGCCGAACGGACGACGGCATCTTAATTACATCTAACGCCAAACCTAAATACTCTATTAATAATAGTTGAAAACAAGAAGAAAATGAAGTATTGGCGTATGATATAATGACAAAGTAAAATTATTGATTGGAAGAAGTTATTATGCGCGTAGGAGAATCTCCAGGAACAGATTTTGTCAGATATTTAATATGGATAGCATTTTCCATCGTAACATTGATGTTGAAAAATAATGCGGCAAATAGCAAAGGATTGGACATGCCAATCATGATAGCCTTCTTTGTCGTTGGATTAATTACGCTATTTTTGATGATTAGAAAATATATTCGAGAAGAAAAATCGTTTTCCGATACAGCTGATGGTTTCGTATATTCGTTATTATCTAATGCTGGATTGGTCAGTTTGATGATAATTTTGGTTTGCTTAATGCGGATCATGGTCAGTTATTTGCAAATTTCCGGTAAATTGCCTAAGTTTGCTAATGATGATGTTTCAAGTGCCGAGCAAAGCGTTTTTGTCTTTAATATGGTTGCAAATGTTTTTGTTATAACGATTCAGCAACAACTAGTGCAAACCGGATTTTTCTTCAATTATTTCTTTAGAAAGAGTTCGGCTTACAGTGCCATTATGGGAATTCTATTGAGTGGAGTCATTGCTGGCTTAATCAGTTTACCTGGTTCTGTATTGCAATTCTTTATGATGATGGCCTTAGGTTGGTGCTATGCTTTGACATACTTGTACACTAAGGATGAAAAGATGGCTATCTTTGTAGCTATGGTTAGTGCAGCAGTAGGAACAATTATTATTTAAATATAGATGGGTCTAATGTCGTAGTTTGAAACTATGGCATTAGGCTTTTTTTATTTTTAAAAGTATCGTGAAAGTTGATAAATACCATCTAGAGTTAACTAAGTATCGCTATACTAAACATAATTAACCCAATATAATTATTACAAGAGGTGATAGAGATGAAATTGGATATGAGTAAGATTATTTTGCAAAAACGCAAAGAAAAGCAAGTCACGCAGCAACAATTAGCCGATTTCGTTGGTGTATCTAAGGCTTCAGTTTCCAAATGGGAAAAAGGGCAAACGTATCCGGATATAACATTGTTGCCTTTATTAGCAAGCTATTTTGATATCACAGTGGATCAGTTATTGAGTTACAGTAATAATTTATCCGCTGAACAAATTAGAGAAATTTATCAGTCTTTAGCCAATTCCTTTAAAGATAATTCACCTGAACAAGTTTACAAATCATTTGAAGAAATCATTCATCGCTATTATTCTTGTGCACCGTTAATTTTAGAAATGGGTCAATTCTTAGTTAACCATGGAGATTTGTTTCCTGGCGACGACAAGAAAAATAAAACCGAAAAATATTTAACCCAAGCCCAAGATCTTTTTCAACATGTTTCTGAAATATCAAATGACCCAGAGCTTTTGGCAAAGGCTAAAAACTTCTCAGCCTATTGTTCATTGATTTTGCAAAAGCCAGATGAAGTTTTACAAAAATTAGGTCAATATGTGCCCGAATATTATCCAGTAGAAAGTTTGATAGCTTGGGCCTATCAATTAAAGGGTGAGAATGACAAGGCTGTGGCGACAACGCAGAGTGCTTTATTTCAATACATTGCCGTCATGATGAGTCAGTTAACTAATTATCTACAATTAGTTGTTAATCAACCTCAGAGATTTTTAGCTACTTATCAACGTGGACAACAAATAATTGCAGCTTTTTCTGTTAAAAAATTAAATCCAACTATTGTAATCAATTTTTTGACTTCAGCAGCGTTTGGTTTTGCTCAAGTTAAGAATGATGAAATGGTCAAGCAGTGTTTGTCTGAGTATGTTGAACTCTTGAAAAATGTTAAGTTTCCACTCAAACAGCATGGAGATAAGTATTTTGATCAAATAGATGATTGGTTAAAACAGACTGATTTAGGTGATAATTTGCCTCGAAGTGAACAACAATTAAAAACTGATTTCGTGACGATGATTACTCAGAATCCAATTTTTATGTCATATCAAAATGATAAAGAGTTTAAAGAAATTTTTGATCATTTAAACAGAATAAAGGAGAATTTGGGCGATGAATAATCCAGACATTTTTTTCAATAATTTACCACTATTTATTCCACTAATAATTTTGGAATTGATTTTAGATATCGTGGCGTTGGTCCATATTTTCAAGCATCAAAAATACCGTTTTGGAAATAGGATTCTGTGGATAATTCTGGTTTTATTATTCCAACCAATTGGTGCCGTCGTTTATTTATTAGTTGGCAGGGAGAATGAATAATGTCGATTTTGGAATTACACAACGTCAAAAAAAGCTTTGGTGATAAGGAAATCATCAAAGGATTAGATTTTTCCATTCCGGAAGGTTCAATCTTTGGTTTTGTTGGTGAAAATGGTGCTGGTAAAACTACTACGATGAGAATGATTTTAGGATTGGAAACTATTGACTCAGGGTATATCGAAGTTAATGATAAAAAGGTTCGTTACGGAAATTCGCTTACTAATCAAGTGATTGGTTATTTGCCAGATGTTCCTGAATACTATGATTACATGAATCCAAGTGAATACTTAACACTCTGTGGGCGTTTGACTAACATTCCTAAAAAAGAGCTACCAAATCGTATTACGAAGCTTTTGAAAACAGTTGATTTACCAGTTAATAAGAAAAGGATTGGTGGCTTTTCTCGGGGAATGAAGCAACGTTTAGGAATTGCTCAAGCATTATTGAATCAGCCCAAATTACTAATTTGCGATGAACCAACTTCATCCCTTGATCCGATTGGTCGAAGTGAATTCTTAGCTTTGTTGGCAAGCTTACGTGGCGAAACGACGATTATCTTTTCAACGCATATTTTGAGTGATGTTGAAAGAATCAGTGACCGTGTAGGCATACTCGATGATGGGATTTTAAAAGTAAACGATACGCTCGATAATTTAAAAAACGACTATGCTAAACCACAAATAGTTTTGAACTTTGACTCAAAAAATTCAGCTCAAAAAGCCAATGTTGCATTAAATCAACAAGCGCTTCAAAACAACACGCAACTGACCATTGTTTATCATGGTTCGTATCAGAAAAGTGCTAAATCTATTTTGGAAAAGCTATTAAAGTTCGACTTAGTACCAATTTCTATGAGTAGGCAAACCACTAGTCTGGAAGATATCTTTACGGAGGTAACTCAATGAAAATTTGGATTTTTATGCGTAAAGAACTATTGGAATCATGGCGTAATTACCATTTATTGATTATTGCAGCAATCTTCATAGTCTTTGGGATTGAGGGACCATTGATGGCTAAGTTAACACCGGATATTTTAAAGATGGCTTCGACTAGTCAGATGACTATCAAAATGCCTGATCCTACTAGTGTTGAAGCGTGGCAACAGTATTTTAAAAACATGACCCAAATTGGGATTTTTATTTTAGCAGTTATTTTTAGTGGAACTATCAGTAATGAGATATCTAAAGGAACTTTGGTTAATTTGGTGACAAAAGGATTACCACGGTATGCCATAGTTATTGCCAAATATGTCGTTGCCATGTTGCAATGGTGTCTAGCAGTAATTGTTGCTTTTTTGATCAACTGGGGTTATACGGCGTATTATTTTCCAGATGATAAAAGTCCTAACATTTGGACAGGGATGTGGCCTTTATTAGTTTTTGGATTATTGTTTGTTGCAGTGGTGATTTTTGGTTCAACACTAAGCAAAAGTAATTATGTTCATTAGTTTGATGCTAGTGAATATGTTTGAAAAATTACAGAAGTATAATCCGATATCATTGGTCAGTGATAATTTGGATTTAGTCAAAGGCACAGAAAAAATATCTCATATTTATCCAGCCATTTGGATCAGTATTGTGGCGACGATAGTAGTTTTAGCTATCTCGATTATGATTTTAAATAGAAAAAAGATAGGTTGATATTGTCGCTATTCAGTCCGAAAAAATGTTATACAATGATATACAAATAATAAGTGAAGGTGACAGTATGCGGGAATGGTTGGTTCGAGAAAATATTAAATTGAAGATTGTTGATCCTAAGGATGCAGATAGTCTTTATGAGCAAATCGAAAAAACTAGGCCTCAATTAGCTAAGTTCATGCCTTGGGGCGAATCGACTAAATCTGTGGCTAGTGAACGGGCTTTCTTAGAATATTGTCAAGATCGCATGGCAGCAAAGAAATTATGGGTTGCCAGTATCTGGATCAATGGACATCCGGTTGGAATGATAGACTTACATAATATCGATCTTGATAATAAACATGCTGAAGTTGGCTATTGGCTTGGAGGAGAATTTCAAGGTAACGGCGTTATGACTGATTGCCTGAAAAAATTACTAGAAATTGGTTTTGATGAATTGAATCTGCATAAAATTAAACTTATGGCAGAAGAAGTTAATCTTGCTAGCAATGCAGTTGCTAAAAAAGTCGGTTTTCAGTTTGAAGGTACATTGAAGGATGAAATTTTTTCGGCTGGTAAATATCACGATGCATTATTGTACGGATTAGTAAAATAATTAGAAAAAAACTCCAATGAGATACCCACATAAGGATATTTCATTGGAGTTTTTAGATTATTGTTCAGAAATCAAATCTGAAGATTCGTTACTTAATAATGGTGAAACCGTACCATCGACACATAAAGTCAAACTGTGCATAGCTCGAGTACAGATAGTATAAAGAACATCAGTACTACGACTGTCAGGATAGTTTTGGTCTGAGACGTCATGTCCAATAACAGCATCGAATTCCAAACCCTTTGCCAAATAAATTGGTAGGACTAGGATTCCCTTAGGAATAGAACGAAAGTCAGCATCAACTAAAGTAATAATAGATTCATCACTGAAGTGGGTGTAAATTTGTTCAGCTTGGGCTTGATTACGTGTCAAGATAGCGACTGTTTCGTATTTCTTATTGAGTTCTTTAGCTGTTTCTTTCAAACCTTGGTAGTAATTGTCATCGTCAAAGACCTTGATTACGGGATCTTCACCTTGACGAGAAAAAGCTTTGATTTCTTCACCATTTGGCAAGAGTTTAGTAGCAAAGTTAGTTATTTCAGCAGTTGAACGATAACTTTGGTTTAGCGTAATAGTGTTGATACGCTTTTTGCTGAATAGTTCATTAACTTCGGTAACAAGATCTTTTTGACGATAAGAACTAGTTAATACATCTTGGGCACGGTCACCCAACAAGGTCATCTTGGCATTTGGAAAAGCGTGGGAGATGTATTTGAGTTGAGCCATTGTGTAATCTTGCACTTCATCAATGAAGATGTGTTGAATTGAATGATTAACACCGCCGTCAGTGACGATATCGCGTAAGTAAAGGATGGCAATTGAATCACTGAGGTTTAATTTATGAGCTTCAATATTGTTGTCGATAGCTTCAATCATTGTTTGCCAAACGCTGTCAGAAACTAAATCTTGGTCCATTTCGTTGAGCAAGAAGAGGTATTCCTTGTAAGGATTAAAGAAATAGTCATTGATGAGGGCGTTATAAATTGGTGCGTAACGTTCTTTCAAAAATTCTTCGGCGATAATTTCACGTTGATTAGTTGATTCTTCAATGTTGTGGTCAGTGATTATTTGTTGGAAATCTTCATCGGATAAATTATCAATTTCAGCCTGAACCCAATCTTCATTACGATCTTCGTGGATTCTTTTTTGGAGACGTTTGATCAAGGCATTTTTCGTCTTTAAGAAACGATCAGTGATATGGTAGGCGTGATTGATTGAATCATAAATTTCGGCCATTTCTTCTTTAGTAAAGAAAGGTTTACCTTCAAAGATAATATCTTCAAAATGCAAGATGTGTTCAGGATGATCTTCTTCAAGTTCAGCCAACTTATCTAAGAAGTCGCCGCTTTCTTTGTAAAGTCGCATTTTAACTGTTGATTCAGGCAAATTGCGTTCATCTTTTTCATAACGTTCAAATAGAGTTTCTACTTGAACACCAGTTAGTCGTAAAGAAATAAATTCATTTAGAGTAACCTGACGCATGTTTCGTTCACCCAAACTAGGTAAGACTTCAGAGATGTAATTACTGAATAATTTATTAGGGGAGAACAAGACAATATTGTCGGCATTCATCGTCGAACGACTATGATAAAGCAAGTAAGCTACACGTTGCAAAATGGCAGAGGTTTTACCAGATCCAGCTACACCTTGAACTAATAAGACGTCGGAGCGAGTGTCACGGATAATGACATTTTGTTCGTGTTGAATTGTGGCAACAATGTTCTTTAAATATTCATCACTGTATTCACTTAAGACTGATTGGAGAATTTCATCACCAACAGTTTCATTAGTATCAAACATATTACGAATATTATTTTTAACGATTTGGAATTGACGTTTCTTTTTTAGTTCGACTTCGGCCTTACCATTAGGAGTTTGGTAGTGCACTTTGCCGAGCATTCCGTTGTAGTAAATTCCGGAAATAGGAGCACGCCAGTCGTAAATTAGGAAGTTTCCGTCATCATCTTGCAACGTAGAAGTACCAATATAGAGAGTATCTTCTTCGCCATCTTCGACGATATCGATTCGTCCAAAATATGGGGAACCTTGAAGATTCTCTAATTTGAGACGGTTAGCGTTTAAAATATTTTCATTTTCGACTGCCAAGGCAACCAATTGCTTCTGTTGTTGAACTGAAGCGTTAGTTTCCATTTGGTCATCGACTTCAAAAGTATTAACTTTGGTATTTTCACCGTAATTGCGATAAATACGATGGGTTTCTTGATGAGCTTGGGCAATGCTTTGGTCAACTCGTTTGATCTTGTTGTCGATTTTTTCAGCAACTGAATTGACTCTTTGTTGTTCTTCATCTTTTGATTGATTAATCGTCATTAAAATCCCTCTCACGTTGACAATTTGTCGATTTTTAATTATGCTAATAGCAATTAGAGTACATTAAAGCATAAGCATTTTTTAGTACTAATTCAAGTAAGTTGGTTCAGAGAATAACTTCACGGCTGCAAAAGTTATCGACCTTGAGTTAGGAAGTGGGTATGGTTAGTCACCTTATAACTTTGAGCGGTAGAGCAATCTACAAGACAGGTGGCACCACGCTTTTGCGTCCTATTATTATAAATAATAGGGCGCTTTTTTTATTGTGGAGAGCCATTATACCACCAGAAAAATCTTTGTGCATTAATTAATTCAGGAGGAAAACATGAAAACAAATACTATTTTAACTGGGGATCGTCCCACAGGAAAATTACATATTGGACATTATTTAGGTTCATTGAAAAACCGCGTTAAGCTCCAAAATGAAGGTAAGTACAAGATGTTTATCATGATTGCTGATATGCAAGCTTTGACTGATAACGCCCGTGACCCTCAAAAAGTTCGTAATAGTTTGATTCAAGTTGCTTTGGATTATCTTTCAGTTGGAATCGATCCTGCTAAAACTAATATTTTAGTACAATCACAAATTCCTGCTTTGAATGAATTAACGATGTATTACCTAGATCTTGTAACGGTTTCTCGTTTGGAAAGAAATCCAACTGTTAAAACAGAAATCAAACAAAAGAGTTTTGGACAAAGTATCCCCGCAGGATTCCTAACTTATCCAGTTAGCCAAACTGCCGATATTACAGCTTTCAAGGCTGACACAGTTCCTGTTGGTGACGATCAAGAACCAATGATGGAACAAGCTCGTGAAATCGTTCGTACTTTCAATAATACTTACAACGTTGATACTTTGGTAGAACCAGAAGGCTACTTCCCACCTAAGGGACAAGGTCGTCTACCTGGTATCGATGGCAATGCTAAGATGAGTAAATCACTAGGTAATTGTATTTACCTATCTGATTCAGCGGATGAAGTTACTAAGAAAGTTATGTCTATGTACACTGATCCAGACCACGTTCATGTTGAAGACCCTGGAAAAATTGAAGGCAACACTGTCTTTACTTATCTTGATGCTTTTGGTACTGATAAAGAAAAAATTGCTCAATTAAAGGAACAATATCAAGCTGGTGGTTTGGGTGATGTTAAAGTTAAACGTTATCTAAATGATGTCTTGCAAGAAATCCTTGAACCAATCCGTAATCGTCGTGCAGAATATGAAAAAGATATCCCTGGTGTTTACGATATTCTTAAAAAGGGTAGCGACAATGCCAATATCGTTGCTAACCAAACTTTATCTGAAGTTAGAAAGGCCATTGGTGTTAACTATTTCGACTAGTTTCTGAAAATTAAAAACGCTTTTACAGAAAAATGCTATGCTTAACTCTTGATTTTATCAAGAGTCGGGTGTAGCATATTTTTTGTTCTAAAATATTAAAAGTTTTTTTTGAAAAAATGAGGTGACTTAATGGACGATTATAATTTGGTTGGATTCGTGATGCGATATTCGATGATTAAGAAGCGAATTGCTGCTAAGTATTTAAAAAAAGAGGATCTGAATACTTTTGAAAGCATTCTTTTAGGCATCGTTTATAAAAAACAAGAATGCAGCCAAGATAAAATCGGAGAAATTACATTATTTGACGGTGCTAGCATCGCCAGAGCCTTAAAAAAACTTGAGGATCGTGGTTTTGTCTCTCGACAGACTGATCCCAATAATCGTCGTAAGAAAATCGTAACTATTACCGACGCAGGACAAGAGCTTTATGATGAAGTCCGTAAAGCTTTTCATAAGGGTAATGATGCGATTTTTAAAGACATAACTTCTGAGGAACAAACACAATTAGAGAAAATTTTGATGAAAGTCTATAAAAATTTAGACAACATCAAAATTGAGTCAAATTAAAAAGAGAAGAGGATTTTGTTATTATGGCGAGCAATAAACCAATTGTTGACGCACATGGGAAGACCTTTAACCGTAATTTACTAGTTTTGGTTCTTCTTGTGGGTACCTTTTGTACGGTTTTAAACGGTACAATTTTAACTACTGCTTTTCCAACTTTGATGAAAGAATTTAACGTAACGACATCTGATGTCCAATGGTTAACAACTGGATTCTTGATGGTTAACGGAATTATGATTCCGGTTACCGCTTGGTTAAGTAATAACTTTAGTACAAAGATTTTGTACATTATCGCAATGTCGACTTTCTTAGTCGGTACTATTATGGCCTTTGTGGCTCCGACTTTCTGGGTTATCCTAGCAGGTCGATTGATTCAAGCTATTGGTGTTGGTATTACCATGCCTTTAATGCAAGTAGTTATGCTATCAATATTCCCAGCTAATAAACGTGGTGCTGCCATGGGACTGGGTGGTCTAGTTATCGGATTAGCTCCAGCTATTGGACCTACACTTTCAGGTTTTATTATTGATAACTTCAACTGGCGTGCACTTTTTGGAATGATTATTCCAATCGTTATTTTAGTTTTGATTTTAGCATTTTTCTTCATGCGTCCAGTTATTCAGACACATCGTACTAAATTGGATGTTTTATCTTTGATTGAATCAACTGTCGGTTTTGGAGCAATCCTTTATGGATTCTCATCAGTTGGTGATGAAGGTTGGGGCTCAATGATTGTTATTGGCTCAATCGCAATCGGTGTTATTTTTATTTTATTGTTTGGTTATCGTCAACTACATATGGACAAGCCATTCTTGGAATTACGTGTTTTCAAAGAAAAGAAATTTGCCATCGCTGCCGCCTTGTCATCAGTTACTAATATGGCCATGGTTGGTGTTGAAATGGTTCTACCACTATACTTACAAATTGTTAAAGGCATGTCAGCTTTCCATTCTGGATTGACATTACTACCAGGTGCCTTGATGATTGGTGTTATGAGTCCTATCACTGGTAATGCTTTTGATAAGTATGGACCTAAAGATTTAGCTCGAATGGGAATGTTCTTATTAACTGCCGGAACAGTTCCTTTCCTATTCTTAACTAAGAGTACTCCAGTATTAGATATTGTAATTCTTTACATGATTCGTATGTTTGGTATTTCAATGGTCTTGATGCCTGTTACAACAGATGGTATGAACGCCTTACCATTCAATTTGATGAGTCACGGTACAGCTGTAAATAATACGGTTCGTCAAGTTTTCAGTTCAATGGGTACAGCTATCTTGATCAGTGTCTTGACTAACGTAACTAACAATCTAAAACCTGGTAAGTCACTCTTATCAGCTGCTCCACTTAAATATCAAGATAAGTTCTATGATGCTACCTTAAGTGGTTATCATGCAGCCTTTGCTGTAGCTATTGTCTTTTGTCTATTAGGCTTCTTCATCACATTTATGGTTAAGAATAGTTCTAAGTCAAAAGAAGTAGAATTAAAGAAGACAGAAATGGCAGGTGAAGCTTAATGATTTTAATCTCAATTTTAATTTTTGCCGGATTAGCTTATTTCTTCGCTGTCTTTTTGCAAAATAAAAAAGTTGGTTATAGTTTGTCCTTCACTTTTATTGCTTTGTTCTTAATCGCTTTGGTTATGTTGATTTCAAATGAATATAGTCATTTTGGAATGGAAAAGGTAACATCTGAAAAGACTTATCAAATCCAATCTGCTCAAAAGGGTACTAATTTGTTGCTTGAGAAAAAGCTAGGTAGCAACGGTAAAGAAAATGTCTACGTTTATCGAACACCTGAAACTGCTAAAGCTAAGAAACCTCAAACAACTAAAGCAGATTCTCATGTCAAAAATGTCGTCAAAACTGGTAATTATAAAAATGCCACATTAACGAAAAAGACAACTCGTTGGGAATATAAAAATGGTTTCTATTCATTCTTATTTGGAATCTCTGACAACAACAAAGAATTCGTTAAGCAAACAAATACCTTTAAAGTTGGAAATGATTGGTTAGTGTTGACAACAACGCAAGCTAAGCAGTTACAAAAGAAGATGAACAGTAAATCTTTCAAGGCTCAAATGAAGCAAGAGGGAGAAGCTTTTGTCAAAGCTGAAGTTACTAAAGCTATGACTCAAAACCCTGCTATGACAACTGCTCAACAAAAGCAAGTTACTAAGCAGGCTCAACAAGCTTTCCAAGCTCAAGCACAAGCTAAATTGATCCAAGAAATTAAAAATAAATAGTGATTTTTTATCACTCATAAAATTAACTAAAAAGCACAAATTCTGTTGTAGAGTTTGTGCTTTTTTTGATGTGTTCTTTTAAATTTCCATCTTAATTAATGATAAAAATCAAAATGTAAAAAAAATAATTAACCACTTTCATAAATATATTTTATATTTCATATTGATTAATAATTGTAACTATTCCATAATTATTCCTTGAAAGGGGAATGTTATGGGATTAAAGAGGAAAATGCTCTATGCCACGATTTTGGCCTCCAGTTGTTTGCTTTCAACCACAGTTGTCAAAGCCGACCAAGTCGATGCAAACCAAGAGCAAAATGTTAGTCAAAACGTTACGAACCAACCGAATAGTTCAGTAAGCGATAAGCCAATTAATAACGATTTAGACCAGACTGAAACACCAGACACAACGACTCCAAAAGAATCGACGACGATTCAAAATAAGAACCAAAATCAGAGTCAACTCAGTAATCAAAGCAATGTTCAGACCACTCAAGCCAATAGTCAAATTGCTTCTGATAAACAAATTGATGGTGTCTATACGGTAAATAATAATGGATATATTCCTTTGTATTATGCCGATGGATCAGTTGAAACTAATCGGGCTTTAGCTGCTAATAGTGCTTGGTATACAGATACTTATCATACTTTAGATAGTGGCAATAGTTATTACCGTGTTGCTACTAATGAATACGCCAGTGCTAAAGATGGTACTTATAAATCATATGTTCAACCATATTCTGGTAATGCGACAGTGGTTTATCAATCAGGTTCTAGTATTCATTCTTTCAAAGGTTATGGTAATCGTGCTGTTTATGAAGGTAATGATTTAAGTACTGGTACAAGTTGGAAAGTAAATAACCACGCCAATATTGGTGGTAAAGAATGGTATCAGATTGGTTCCGATACTTGGGTGCCACAAGATTATGTTGTCATTAATAATGGAAACTACAAAGAGGCAGATTGGATCTCAGGGGTTCCTTTGATTGCTCAAAGGCCAGAACTTCCTAATGGTTGCGAAATCACCGCGGTAACGATGATGTTGCAATACGCTGGTGCCAACGTCGATAAGATGCAAATGGCTAGAGAAATGCCACGTAGTAGTGATCCAAATTACGGTTATATTGGTCAACCTTGGGATGGAACGGGGATTACAATTTTTCCATCTGCTTTGATGAATTTGGTTGAAAAATATGCTGGTACGGCTAAGAATTTAACCGGTCAAAATTTTGATGCAATTAAATATCAAATTAATATCGGGCATCCGGTTGTTACTTGGAATACGCTTTATGGATTTCCATATCATGCATTAGTAGTTACTGGTTATGACAGCAATTACGTTTATTACAATGATTGTTGGACTGATCAGACTTTGCAAATGGGGATTACGCAATTTATCAATAATTGGAATACACAAAATAGACGTGCAATAAGTTATTAGGGGATAGAAAAATGAATAAAAAATCAAAAATGTTTTTTGTCTGTAGTTTTGCACTAGCAATGTTGGCTGTAACTACACAACAAAATGTAAAAGCTGATACAACAACTGACGCTTCAGTTGAAAATGTTCAACAACCAGTTGCTCAAGCTACACAAGAAGCAACCACACAAGCAAATTCACAAGAAGTTTTAGCACCAGAAAAGACAACACAAGCTGTTGACCAAACGCAAACAACAGATCAAAACCAAACACCAGTTGTCAATGATGCTGTAACAGAAGATGCTCAACCAGCTGCAGAAACTAAGACACAAGCTGACAGTACAGCATCCAATATTACTCAAATCAAAGGGGTCGTAACTACTGGAGACCAAATCACTTATCTTTATACACAAGATGGTCAAAAATTGACTAACCGTGCTTTAGGACCTAATACTCCTTGGTATACAGATCAAAGAATGGCTTACAATGGCGGAACATACTACCGTGTTGCTACTAACGAATTCGCTGACGGTCAAAACGTTACATTGTCATACGGAAGTGCTGCAAACGGAATCGTACGTGTTCAACCTTATGGTGCCGTAAACTATACACGTAATGACTCAGGCTTTGCTAGAAGTGGTCAACCTAACTTCGATGGAAACTCAGTTTGGAAATACAATCGTACTGATAACGCCAATGGTAAGACTTTCTATCAAATTGCCAGCAACGTTTGGGTCAACAGTGATGATGCAACAACAGCACCAGCTTACCAAAATCCAAATGGTTGGCTTCAAATTCATGATGAACAAATCAAACCCGTTGGTAATGTAGGTTATCCTTTGTACAATGGCGTTGAAGGAATCAAGACTTGGTTAGTAAGAAAGTACTTCGGTTATTCAAATGCTCACACAATCTATGATGGTAATGTTGCCAATAGTGTTAGAAGCCTTCAATCAAGAAAAGGCCTTCCTGTTACAGGTATCGTTGATTTAAATACTTGGAAAGCTATGGGCTTCACAGAAACTAGTTGGTATGGAATCGACTCATACGTTGCTCCACTAAGAACTAACATTACAAGTACTAGATCAGACCATATTGAAGCAATGATCAACGAAGCATACAGATACTTAGGACAACCTTGGATCTCAGGTGCTTCAAGTTCTCCTGACTATGGTGTTGACTGTTCTGGATTAGTTACCCAAGCACTTTATGCTTCAGGTATCGACTCAGCTCCTATTTCATCAATTCAACACGCTCAACCAGGTAACGAATGGAATTGTCAAATGTACTGGAACGACGACAGAATTCCACACGTAAACTTTAATGAACGTCAAAGAGGAGATTTGATCTTCTTTACAGACCCATCAAGTGGTATGTTATGGCACGTTGGTATCTTATTGGATGCCTCAACAATGGTTGAATCATGGCCATATGCCGTTCAAATTCACTCAATCTACTCAGGCCGTGGAAATATTGCCGGAGTAAAGCGTGTCTTTGCTTAATAGAAATGAGTTAGATTAGGATTCCGTCCTCCGTAGCAAAGAAAATTTGGCTGGAACGTAGTGGGCACGACTTGGAGCCTTTGCTAACAAAGTCTTCAAGCTCGGCCTTATTCTAAGCAACAAGTTGCTAAGAATAACTTCACTACTGAGCCAATTTTCTTTACTATTCCGGACTAAATAGTGATTTTCAATTTTTCATAGAATCAAACAAATAAGCATCTATTCAGATAATAGCCGCCATTGATCGACTATATCTGAATAGATGTTATTTTTTTAGTTTAAATTACTTGAAATAAATAATAAATGTCGTTATTCAGTCGGTAGTGGTATCTTAATCTAACTTTAGAATCAATTGCCTTACGTTAGATTTTTTTGTAAGCTAATTGCTAGTAACTAAGGGGGTTCTTAGAGATAATATTATGAGGATTGAGGTGGGATTGTGGAAAATATATTTCAAATTAAACATCTTTTTTATAAGGTTGGCGAAACAACAATTTTAAAAGATATAAATTTAGAAATTCAAAAAGGAAAATACATCACGGTCGTTGGACCGTCTGGTAGTGGGAAAAGTACTTTGATGCGCATCTTAGCTTCAATGATTAGCTCAACTTCTGGTGAAGTAATATTCAATGGCAAATCAATTGAAACTTATGATCCGATTTTATATCGTCAAAAAGTTTCATATGCTTTTCAACAGCCAACTTTATTTGGAAAAACGGTTCGGGAAAACCTAGAATTTCCATTTGAAGTACGTAAAGAAGAAATCGACGAGAATAAGATTATTGATTATTTGAAGATGGTCAACTTAGATGAGTCTTATATCGATAAGAGCGTCAACGATGTATCTGGTGGAGAAAAACAGCGAATTGCTTTGTTGCGTAATTTGCTGTTTCCACCAGAAGTGTTGATAACTGATGAAGTTACAGCTGGCTTGGATGCTGAAAATAAAGAAATTGTGCATAAAATGCTAAATCAATTTAATCAACGTGGGTTGACGATTTTGCGGGTAACTCATGATGAGACTGAAATTGAGGCAGCGGCCGATAAAATTACTATCAGAAAAGGAGAGCTAGTAAATGACTAATTTGACAGTTTCAAATTCAACTTTGGCTCTAGGTTTTGTCCTGGTTTTGGTAGCGTTAGTTATTGGTTATGTTGAAAAGCTACACATTAATAAAGATATTTTAATTGGTGTCGTGCGGGCAATTATTCAATTGTCGATTGTTGGATATATTTTGAAGTTCGTCATCAAAGCTGATGATATTTGGTTGACGGGTGCCTGTTTTATTATCATTGTAATTAATGCTTCTTGGAATGCAGGGAAACGTGGTAATGGAATTCCCAAAGCCTTTCAGTCGTCTTTATTAGCAATTTCAGTTGGGACAGTCATTACATTAGGAACGTTAGTCTGGACTGGTTCCATCAAATTCGTGCCAGAACAAATTGTGCCGGTCACAGGAATGATTGCCAGTAATATCATGGTTGCTATTGGTCTATGCTATCGCAATATGATGCAAACTTTCACTGATCGTCATCAACAAGTTTTAGAAAAATTAGCTTTAGGTGCTGATATCAAAATGGCTTGTCTAGATATTTTACGAGACAGTATTAGAAGTGGTATGCAGCCAACGATTGATTCTATTAAAACCTTAGGATTAGTCAGTTTGCCAGGCATGATGTCCGGTTTGATTTTTGCTGGGGTTGATCCAGTCAAAGCCATTAAATACCAAATTATGGTAACTTTCATGCTCCTAGCATCAACAGGTTTAGGTTCAATTATTTCTTGTTATCTAGCTTATAAGCAGTTCTTTAACGAAAGAAAACAATTGAAAGATGAACTGATTTCTTAGTAATAATTAAAATAAAAAACTCCACTAGAGTTATTCATTAAATTGGTAAAGGATAACTTTGAGTGGAGTTTTTTAGCCAATTTCTTACCTTTCTGCAATTAGACCTACTATATGGAGCAGTTTTTTTATATAATTGGTACAATGGGATGTGATGTAGATTTGAAGTTAGCAGTTATTGAAATTGGGTCTAACTCCATTAGAACATCAGTGTATAGATCTTCAAAAAAGAATCGTTTTAAAACTTTGGATCGTTGGCGTGAGCCTGTTAGACTTGGAAAATCGATCACACAGAGTCGACTTTTGACTAATGATCAGATTGAAGAAACAATTGATGTTTTAAAGAAATTTCAAGACCGAATTGAACGCTATCAAGTGGATAGAATAAGCTTGATTGCCACTGCCGCAGTAAGAATGGCCAAGAATCAGGAACAATTGATCTTTGCCGTTCTAAAAGAAACCGGATTGCAACTAGATATCATCAATGAAAAAGAAGAAGCTTATTATGACTATGTGGCTGTTAGAAGTACAATGCGCATTAAAGATGCTTTGATTGTTGATGTTGGTGGCGGTAGTAGTGAAATCAGTTTAGCCAAAAAAGGACGTCTAAAATATGGACTAAGTATTCCAATTGGCGCTATTTCAATTTCGGACTTGTATTTGGCAAGTGACCCAATAAAAGCAGAACAATTAACTAAAGCAAGACAAGATATTAGTCGGCGTTTAGAAGACTTGCATTGGATGAAAACTCCAGCCACATTTGTTGGTCTCGGTGGTACTTTGCGAGCTGTCACTAGTATTTTGAACCGTGAAGGTAAAAACAAAAAGAACTTACATAACTCTGTAATTTCCTGTGATCAGATTGATGAACTCTTCGATAAATTGATACACACTTCGTTGGAAGAGCGTAGTCAGATCAAAGAACTCAGTGATGGCAGATATGAAGTTATTTTAGGTGGGATTTTGATAATCTCAGAAATCATAAAAAAAAGCCCCTCTAAGGAAATCCGTTTTTCGAATTTCGGCGTTAGAGAAGGCTATGTTTTTAATTACTTTCACAAGATGAATCTTCAAGAAAATTAATTATGCACGACTAGGAATGGTCTTTTGAGCACTAGTTAAAATATGACCATCCATTTTGTGTAGTAGTTCATTCATCCAGAAACCATTTTCCAAATCAAGATTGTCGTCTAGAGCAAACACCTTGAGTACATAATCATGGGTTTGGTCTGGTGGATAAGGTCCGTTGTAACCCGTGGCCACATCTTTAGGACCATCGAGTAAGGGACTGGCAGAACTATTCTTACCTTGAACAACTGGAGTTGTAGCTGTTTGACTGAAATCTTCCGTGATCTCTTGATCAACAGGAATGTTAGCAGCAGTCCAGTGAATCCATTCAAAACCACAAACGGGAATTGAATCAGGATCAGTAAAAGTTAGAGCAATAGTTTTGGCATCTGCTGGTATGTCTGATAACTTAATTGGGAAACTGATAACCGGTTTCCCATTTTTTATTGCTTGAGGGTTCGCATATTTACCGTATTTGTCTGGTAATAAGTTATTTGGTAAATCAACTTTTATTTCCATGCAAAAATCTCCTTTATATGAGGTATTAATAATGAAACAAATAGATATTAATGAACTACCTGAGAATATTGTAAATCAGGTTGAAAAAATAGAACAAGATTATAATAAAAAAATCGAAATTTTTTCCGATTATACACAACAAGATTATTTAACTTTAGATCAAGCTAGTCACACGATGAAAAATGACACGATCAAAGTAATTATTACTAACGAGAAGTACGCTGATTTCGTCTTAGCACACGAATTGCATCACATTGAACTAGAACTATCTGATGAGCCAGAAATTGATTGTGCCGTTACTAGTGGTCAAAAGGATCGTGATGGACAAGTCTTGATGGTTGCTAATTCAGTATTTGAAACTTTGGAACACGTTACCGTTTTGCAACGTCAAAAAGAAGACGGTACTTATACTGATGAAATCAAACAAGAGTATCTCAAAGGAATTGACATAGCTCTTCGTCCTAAGGTGTCGATGGATATGGCTAATATGCGTTTCTACCGTACTTTAGTTATGTTTGATGGAATTATCTTCGGAGAACATCAAGAAGATGCTGACTGGAAGAATAATTTTCCTAAATCATTTAAGTATGCTAGCCAATTAGTTGATATTGCCGAGCAAAATGATTTGTCAGTTCCTTTCCAATTCCGTCGGGCATTAGTTAACTGTTTGGATGCCTACAATGAAATTATTATTTCTAACGGTTATCAGGGACTTCATTTCCATACTTTCTTGAATGTCACACCAATTATTTCTAAACGCCAATTGCGCTTGTCGCTTAACCAAGTTTATCAAATCAAACATTCCGAGTACAAAAATCGTGCTACTGGTAGAGATGGTTTTGTTTTGATTGCTATCAATGATGGTCAAGGAGTGGCAACTCTAAATCTAGATCCAAATAAAGTAACACCTGAATTTTACAAAGCATTTTACCAATATACAGTTCAAGAAGTATTTGAAAAAGAGGGTATCAAATATTTAATTAGATAGGGGTAAAATTTATGATCGATAAAATCGAAGATTTTAAAACGTTATTGGACCAAGCAAAATTCGTAACTTTTCTCACTGGTGCTGGAGTTTCCGTACCATCAGGAATTCCTGATTATCGTTCAAAAAATGGACTCTACAAACGGGAAAAGTACAATTTCCCACCAGAATACATGTTGAGTCACGATAATCTGATCAAGCATCCTGATGTTTTTCATGATTTCGTTGTCCACAATATGTATTTCCCAGACGCTAAACCAAATGTCATTCATCAAAAGATGGCTGAGATCAGTAATCAAAAAGGTGCTATCGTTACTCAAAACGTCGACAAATTGCACACTAAAGCGGGCGCAAAAAATGTCGTGGAATTTCACGGTAATTTATACGATAATATTCATTGCTTAACGTGTGGAAAACAATTTGATTATCATGATTACTTAAAAGATTTTAGACACCATGAAGATAATGGTATTATTCGTCCGGGAACGACAGTTTTATATGGCGAGAATATCAATCCTGACAACTTTCAGAATGCGGCCTTGATGGTTCAAAAAGCTGATTTGTTAGTAGTTGTTGGCACTAGTTTTAAGGTTTATCCCTTTGCAGGGTTATTAGAATACAGTTCACCCAAAGCTAAATTGGTCGTCATTAATAAAGAAGATTTAGATATCGATTCATCAATTCTGGCTATCGCTGACGATGCCACGAACGTTTTTTCACAAATATAAAATAATGCTATACTTAATATCAATTTAGAAGCGGTGGAGGTTAATATATTGACTGAAGAAAGAAAAACTTTTTACATTACAACACCCATTTATTATCCATCTGGAAAATTAACAATTGGGAATTCATATACGACGATTGCAGCGGACACATTAGCTCGTTACAAACGTAATGAAGGCTATGACGTGTTCTTCTTAACGGGAACTGACGAACATGGTCTAAAAATCGAACAAAAGGCCGAAGAAAAGCACATGCAACCACAAGAATACGTGGACATGATGGCTAAAGGCATCAAGGAACTTTGGAAGAAACTAGATATTTCCAATGACAAATTTATCCGTACAACTGATGAATATCACGTTAAAGCGGTCCAAAAGATTATTGAACGTCTAATCAAACAAGGTGATATTTACTTGGGTGAATATGCTGGTTGGTATTCAGTTGATGACGAAGAATACTTTACTGAATCACAACTTGCCGAAGTTTACCGTGATAAAGATGGTAAAGTCACAGGTGGTAAGGCTCCTTCTGGACATGAAGTTCAATTAGTCAAAGAACCTTGTTATTTCTTCAAAATGAACAAGTATGCTGACCGCTTATTGCAATACTACAAAGATAATCCAACCTTCATCCAACCAGAAATTAGAAAAAATGAAATGATCAACAATTTCATCAAACCAGGTCTTGAAGACTTGGCTATTTCACGTACTAGTTTCAATTGGGGTGTTAAAATTCCAAGTAATCCTGAACACGTTGTTTACGTTTGGGTCGACGCTTTGTTGAACTATATCACAGCTCTAGGTTACGGCAGTGACGATGACTCATTATTTAAGAGATACTGGCCTGCTAACGTCCAATTCGTTGGTAAGGAAATCGTTCGTTTCCACACAATTTACTGGCCAATTATTTTGATGGCACTAGATTTGCCACTTCCTAAGCAAGTCTTTGGTCATGGCTGGTTATTGATGAAGGACGGTAAGATGTCTAAGTCTAAGGGTAATGTTGTCTATCCAGAAATGTTAGTTTCAAGATATGGACTAGATTCATTACGTTACTACTTAATGCGTGCTATGCCATTTGGTAACGATGGCGTCTTCACTCCGGAAGATTATATCGACAAGATCAACTACGACTTGGCTAATGACCTTGGTAATTTGTTGAATAGAACTATTTCTATGATCAACAAGTATGATGACGGTAAAATCGTTACAACGACGGCCGTAACTGATTTGGATAAAGATTTAGAGAAGACTTATGCTGATACTTTGGCACAATACCGTGAACACATGAACAAATTTGAATTCCCAGAAGCTCTAGCTAGCGTTTGGGCTTTCATCAGTCGTGCTAATAAGTATATCGATGAAACACAACCTTGGGTTCTCGCTAAAGATGATACTAAGAAAGCTGAATTACAATCAGTTCTTGGTCACTTGGCTGAATCATTGCGCTTGATTGCTCTTCTAATCAGCCCAGTTATGACACAAGCTCCTGTAAAGATGTTTGCTCAATTAGGATTAGATTACGACAAAGATAAGTCACTTGAATTTGGTGAAACTGTCGTTGGTAAGACAGTTACCGCTAAACCAGAACCAATCTTCCCAAGACTTGATGCTAAAGAAGAAGTTGAATACATCAAAGGTAAGATGGCTGAAGAACAAGCTAAACACGGTGCTGGTAAGTTGAGTAAATCTGCTCAAGCCAAAGCTAAAGCTCAAAAAGAAGCTGACGATGGTTTCCCTGAAGAAATTGAATTCGATGACTTTGCCAAAGTTAAGATGGTTGTAACAGAAATTCTTGATGTTAAGCCAGTTGAAAACTCAAGCAAGTTATTACAATTCAAACTAGACGATGGTTCTGGTGTTGATCGTCAAATCCTTTCAGGTATGCACAAATTCTATCCTAACTATAAAGAATTGATTGGTAAGAAAGTTCTAGCAGTTGTTAATCTCAAACCTCGTAAGATGGTCGGCGAATGGAGTAACGGGATGTTACTTTCAACTGAAAAGGGCGACGAAGTTAAACTAGCTATCGTGGATAATTCACACAAAAATGGAGCTATTTTAGGTTAATGAAAATATTTGATACGCACACACATTTAAATGATCCAGCCTTTAGCGGCAATACGCAGCAATTTATTGATAATGCCAAAGAACTAGATGTTGATGAAATGGCTATTATTGGTTCTAACGAAGAATTCAATATCGAAGCTATTCGTTTGGCTCAAAACTATCAACCATTGCATGCAGTCATCGGTTGGCATCCTGAGTTTGCTAAAGAATACAATGAAGAACAACTCGTCAATCAAATCAAACTTCCTGAAGTAGTGGGAATTGGTGAGATTGGTTTGGACTACCATTGGGAAGAAGATCCAGAACCTAAGATTCAACAAAAGGTTTTGATTCAACAATTGGATGTAGCTAAGCAATATAATATGCCAGTTTCAATTCATTGTCGTGATGCCTTTGATGATATGTATCAGATTTTAAAGAATCATGATATGTCTAAATCAGGTATCATCATGCATAGTTTCAATGGGGATGTTGAGTGGCTCAACAAATTCTTAGATTTGGGACTTTGGATTTCATACAGTGGTGTTGTTTCGTTCAAAAATGCTCCTGAGGTTCACGAATCAGCTAAGGAAACACCGTTAGACAGATTGCTGGTTGAAACGGATGCACCTTATCTAACACCCGAACCTTATCGTGGACACACTAACCAACCAGCATACACACGTTACGTAGTTGATGCGATTGCAAAATACAAAGGTATTACACCTGATGAAGTGGCTGAACATACTTTTAACAATGCTCACCAAGTGTATAATCTATAATTATGAAAAAAATAAAAGAAATTATTGTAGTTGAAGGAAAATCTGATACGAATCGCCTAAAAGATTGTTTAGGTGATGTCGACACAATTGAAACGACTGGTTCAGCTTTGAATGAAGAAACCATTAAACAAATTAAGATTGCTCAAAAAAAACGTGGCGTTATTATTTTCACTGACCCAGATTTTAATGGCAATCGTTTGCGGACGATTATTCAAAAAGCAGTACCCGATGCTAAACAAGCCTTTTTACCTCGAGCTAAGGCAGTTCCGAAAAAGAGTGATGGTAGTTTAGGAATCGAACATGCTAGAGATGAAGATATCAAGCAAGCTTTAGCAGCCGTTTATACACATGCAGAGACTGATTTTCAAGCATATGATCATACTGATATGGTCAATTTAGGTTTAATTGGCAAACCGGATTCTCACCAAAGAAGATTGTTCGTTGGTTCAGAATTAAAAATTGGCTATACGAATGCTAAACAATTTTTGAATCGACTAAATATGTTTCAAGTGGCACCTGATGTTTTGGTAGCTGCGGTTAAAAATTTTGATGAAGGAAGTACTCATGACACAAAATAGATTAAGTATTGCTGATCCTATTCGCACGAATGATATCATGCGCAAATACAAATTACGTGCAAAGAAAAGTTTAGGACAAAATTTCTTAACCAATGAAAAAGTTTTGGACGATATCGTTGATGCTAGTGGTTTAACTCCTGATGAAATTGCAATTGAAATTGGACCTGGTATCGGTGCCTTGACTGAGAAATTAGCTCAAGTGGCAGAAAAGGTTTTTGCTTTTGAAATCGATGATAATTTGATTCCGGTCTTGGCGGATACGTTGCAGTATTACGATAATATTGAAGTTATCAATCAAGATATTTTGAAAGTTGACCTAGATAAATTTGTTAAAGAGCATGGTTTGGAAGGTAAGACTATTAAAGTCGTTGCTAACTTGCCATACTACATTACGACACCAATCATGTTGAATTTGATCAACAGTGATTATCCGTTCCAATCATTAGTTTTGATGATGCAAAAAGAAGTTGCTCAACGTATCACTGCTAAACCTGGTCATCGTGAATACGGTTCTCTAACAATTGCCGTTCAAACACAGATGAATGCACGAATCGATCGAATTGTTGGTAGCAGTTCTTTCATTCCCAGACCAAAAGTTGATTCTGCAGTAGCGGTTTTAGATCGACTACCTAAAGATCAAATTGATATCGAAGATCCAAAATTCTTCAATCAAGTAGTTCGTTCCGCTTTCATGCAAAAACGTAAGAGTTTGATGAATAATTTACTCAATTGGTTGGGCCGGACTGATGAAAACCGTGCGAAAATAAAAAAAGTTTTTGAAAATTGCGACATCGCTGAGAATGCCCGTGCAGAGCAAGTTTCCATCGAACAATTCAAAAAAATGGCATTAGAATTTAGTAAAATTTAGATTACAGGTTTATTATTTTCTTGAAATTTTCAAAGAAACGTGATAAAATTTCACTCCTAAGGAGTGATTATTATAATGCCAACATCATTGAAGACAATTAAGAGTCGATTAGATTCACACTTAGGTGAGAATTTGACAATTGTTGCACAAGCAGGTCGTAAGAAGGTTGTCCGCCGTCGCGGTACCCTATCAGAAACATTCCATTCAGTTTTTGTTGTAGATTTGGATCAAAATGAAAACTCATTTGAAAGAGTTTCATATAGTTATGCTGATTTATTGACAAAATCAATTGATATTAAGTTTGACGGTGAAGAATCAGAAGATTCAGAACCCGAAGCTGAAGTTGAATAAAATAATAAGCGTTCATTAGAATAGAGGTTTGAACAAAAATAGTTCAGACCTCTTTTTTTGTGTGGAGGCTAGGAGAGCAAAGTTTGGGGAATGACATGTTTTACTTCGAAAAAAACATGAATTGTTCATTGTTTTGCTTTATAATCTTGTAGGAAGATATGTTTTAGGAGAAAAAAAGATGAAAACACGAAGAAGCGAACGTTTAATTGATATGACTCGCTATTTGCTAGAACGACCACATACATTAATTTCATTAGCATTTTTTGCTGATCGTTACGAATCGGCTAAGTCATCAATTTCTGAGGATTTAGGAATTTTACGAAGAACTTTTATGATTAGAGGAATTGGCGTTTTGGAAACTTTGCCCGGAGCTGGTGGCGGAGTTATCTTTACACCAGGAATCTCTAAGAAAGAAGCTACGGAGTTTATCGAAGATACTTCCAAGCGTTTGGTTGAACCTAATCGAATTTTGCCTGGTGGCTACTTGTATCTAACTGATTTATTGGCAGATCCAGAATTATTGAGAACAGTGGGTCGTATGATTGCTACTCAATACTCACAAAGCTCAATTGATGTTGTCATGACAGTGGCAACTAAGGGTATACCAATCGCTCAAAGTGTGGCTAATTTCTTGAATATTCCATTTGTCATTGTCCGTCGTGACTCTAAGATTACGGAAGGTTCAACTATTAGTGTTAACTATGCATCCGGTTCATCTGACCGTGTGGAAAAAATGGAATTGTCCAAGCGCAGTTTGGATGAAGGTTCTAGAGTCTTAGTTGTCGATGACTTTATGAAAGGCGGTGGAACTATCAATGGTTTACAAAGTTTGATTTCTGAATTTAATGCCATCTTTGTTGGTGCCACTGTTTTTGCTGAAAATATCAATATCCACAGTCAATTTAGTGATGATGATATTACATCAATCTTTAAAGTAACTAAAATCGATACTAAAAACCGGATTCTTAATGTAGAACCAGGAAATTATTTAACTAATACCGATTTCAGTTATTTTGAATAAATTCTAGATTGAGCAGTCATATATAATAATGCTATTATATATAAGGATATTTGAATGACTGAAGGGAGTTTCTGATGTCGAATCGTTATGTAATAATTCTTGCTGCCGGAAAAGGTACAAGAATGAAGTCAAGATTGTACAAAGTATTGCATCCTGTTGCTGGTAGAGCCATGGTTGACCATGTTTTAACACAAGTTGAAAAAATCAAGCCAGATCAAATTGAAACTGTAATTGGTAATGGTGCCGATAAAGTTGAAGCCTTACTTGGTGACAGAACCAAATACGCTTTGCAGTCTGAACAACTAGGTACAGGTCATGCTGTATTGCAAACTGAAAAAGATTTAGGTGACAAGGATGGTATTACTTTAGTAGTTACCGGTGATACTCCTTTGTTCACTGCTCAAACTTTCGAGAATCTTTTGGACTTTCACGAAAAGGAACAAGCTAGTGCAACTATTTTAACTGCCCATGCTGACGACCCATTTGGTTATGGCCGAATCGTTCGTGATAGCAATGGCAATGTTGAAAAAATCGTTGAACAAAAAGATGCTTCACGTAGTGAACAAGAGATTCAAGAAATCAATACTGGCGTTTTGTGCTTTGATAACAAGTTGTTATTTGAGAATTTGCACAAAGTCAATAATGACAACGCCCAAGGTGAATACTACTTACCAGATGTTATTTCACTATTGAAACAACAAGGTAAGAAGGTTTCAGCTTATCAAATGGCTGATCTTAGTGAATCATTAGGTGTTAATGATCGTGTGGCTTTATCAAAAGCTGAAAAGATTATGCAAAGAAGAATCAATGAAGCACACATGCGTGATGGTGTAACAATCGTTGATCCTGATAATACTTACATTGATGTTGACGTTAAAATTGGCAATGATACTGTCATTGAACCAAACGTTAAGATTTTTGGTAAAACAACTATCGGTTCAGAATGTGTTATCGGTTCTGGTTCAAGAATTTCAGATTCTGAGATTCAAGATAACGTTGAAGTTATCAGTTCTACAATTGAAAAAGCTATTATGCACAAGGGTAGCAACATTGGTCCTAATTCGCATTTACGTCCTAAGGCTGAAATTGGTCGCGACGTTCACGTAGGAAACTTTTGTGAAATTAAAAATGCTAAGATTGGTGACAGAACTAAAGTTGGTCATTTAACTTATGTTGGTGATGCTACTTTAGGTACTGACATCAATGTTGGTTGTGGTGTGGTCTTCGTCAATTATGATGGTGTTAAGAAATTCCACAGTACTATTGGCGACCACTCATTTATCGGAAGCAATTCTAATATTGTTGCTCCAGTTGAGATGGCTGATCACTCATTCATCGCTGCCGGTTCAACGATAACAAAGGATATTCCTAAGCATGCAATGGCTATTGCACGTGAGAGACAAACAAACAAAGAAGATTTTTGGAACAGATTACCACTATCAAAAAGTGAAGAATGGAAATAAGGGTGAATAATTAAATGTCATGTCAAAATAACGAAGTACCAATGAAGATTTTTGCATTGAACTCCAATAAACCTTTGGCTGAAAAAATTGCTAAAGAGGTCGGTGTACCACTAGGAAAGTCATCAGTTACACGTTTCAGTGATGGTGAAATCCAAATCAATATTGATGAAAGTATTCGTGGTTCTGAAGTATTCTTGATTCAATCAACTTCAGCTCCAGTTAACGATAATTTGATGGAATTATTGATCATGGTTGATGCACTAAGACGTGCCTCTGCCAGTGTAATCAATGTTGTTATTCCATATTACGGTTACGCTAGACAAGATCGTAAATCACGTTCACGTGAACCTATCACAGCTAAATTAGTTGCTAACATGCTAGAACGTGCTGGTGTTGATCGTGTACTTGCACTTGATTTGCACGCTGCACAAATTCAAGGATTCTTTGATATCCCAGTTGACCATTTGATGGGTGCTCCATTGTTGGCTGACTACTTCTTATCAAATCACCTTGAAGAAGATGCTGTAGTTGTTTCACCTGACCACGGTGGTGTTACTCGTGCTAGAAAATTAGCTGAATTCTTGAAGACACCAATCGCTATCATCGATAAACGTAGACCTCGTGCTAATGTTGCCGAAGTTATGAACATTATCGGTAATGTTAAAGGCAAACGTGCCATTATCATCGATGATATGATCGATACTGCTGGTACAATTTCTCTAGCATCACAAGCTCTAATCGATGCCGGTGCTACAGAAGTTTACGCATGTTGTACACACCCAATCCTTTCAGGCCCAGCTATTGAAAGAATTGAAGCTTCACCAATCAAAACTTTAGTTGTTACTGATTCAATCAATCTTCCTAAGGAAAAAATCATCGACAAGATGGTACAAGTTTCAGTTGGACCACTTATCGGAGAAGCTATCAAACGTGTTCATGACAATGACCCAGTTAGTCCATTGTTCAACACTCGTTTTGAAAGAAAAAATAAATAATTGTTAAAATTAAAAAGACTTCGTTGGAATTGATTTCCAATGAAGTCTTTTTTTTGTGACGACAAAAATTAATATCGTCTATTGTGATCATTTCTTTGTTGATATCTCAATAAATCTCGGATTTGTTGTAAGTATTCAGTTTGTGGATCTGGTATTTCATCACCATTTTGGTCAAACTTGCTACGAGATCCATCACGACGCATACGGTTCATCATTTTAACGATTAAGAACACAACGAACATGATGATTAGGAAATTGATTATGGCATTAATTAAGTCACCAATTAAAAAGGTTGCACCTAATACTTGAAACTTCATGTCTGATAAATCAATTTGCCCAATGATGAGTCCAATTAGCGGATTCAAAAGGTAGGTAGTGATCGCTGATACTAAACTATTAAAAGCCGCACCAACGATAACACCGACAGCTAAGTCAACAACAGTACCACGGGAAATAAATTCTTGAAATTCCTTAAGCATTCTCGCTAAATCTCCTTCATTGCATTTTTTGTACAAGTTTCACTTTACTATATTTTGATAAAAATGAAAGGTTTAGCAAAATATTTATTGAATATTTAATCAGAATGAAATTTGTTAGAGATAGACTGTCGTCGTCCGTTCGGCTTTGTGGACTCTGGAACGTACCAGGCACAACTTTAAGCCAATTTCAAAACCGGGAATTATCTTCAAGATTGACCTTTCACTAAGCAATAAATTGGTTCTTGCTAAAAATTGGTTAGTGTTAATTGCCGTCTTCCACACAAGCCCTGTGATTGGCTGGAACGCTGCCGGCACTATTTTGAGCTTTTGCATGGCCCCAAAGACGCAAAATCTCAAAACTAGGCCTTACTGTAAGTGCTAAAGCACTAACAGTAATTTGGCGGCTGAGCCATCACAGGGCTTGTGTTCCAGACTAAATCCTAGTTCTATTATTCATTTTGTTTAATTCAAAAAGTAAACTTACATACAACTAATACATTGAAAATGGAACTTCTCTGCATTTTTATATAACCAAACTATGATAAGAACCGATAAATCGCTAAGTAAAATTTCAGTACTGAGCATCCACAAAGTTGTCACTCCCGACTAGATAACGACATTTATTATTTATTTCAAATAATTCAAACTAAAAAAATAGCATCTATTCAGATATAGTCGATTAACGGCTGCCATTATCTGAATAGATGCTTATTTGTTTGATCATATAAAAAATTGAAAATCACTATCTAGTCCGGAATAGCAAAGAAAATTGGCTCAGTAGTGAAATTATTCTTAGCAACTTGTTGCTTAGAATAAGGCCGAGCTTGAAGACTTTGCCCGGTTTTGGTCTTAGCAAAGGCTCCAAGTCGTGCCCACTACGTTCCAGCCAAATTTTCTTTGCTATGGAGGACGGAATACTTAACCAAATCTAATGTTCTTTTTTGTATTCCAAGTATTGCTTCTTAACTTGTTTTAGATCACTTAAATCTAGTTTTTGGTTCACTTCGTCAGTCATTTGTTGCTTAGTATCTTCATCCCAGTCATAAAACTTACTCATATAATCAATTACAGGAGTTTTGATACTCTTCATGTGAGAGATATTGAATAACATTTGACTACTGCGACGAAGTAAGTAATCGATAGGGTGCTCGACCATTTCGTGTTGCAAACCGTAATTTAACATTGCCCAGTCGATTCTTGGTAAACGAGCTTTGGTTTTAGTTTCGGGTAATAGTTCATAAACAGCACGTACATTTGAACCAAAACGTTGGACTAATTTTTCTGCATCGTCACGATCTAAATCATAATTTACAATACCTTCGTGGACTTCTTTATCGAAAAATTCCATCCAGTATTTACCACCACCGACGTCACCGCCTGATAAGGTTAAATCTTTTGTCTGAGTAGGTGAGAATTCGTACTCACTTTCGAGGTCTAGCTGTTTAGCTACACGGTCGACAATTTTCTCGGCCATTTTGCGATATCCAGTTAATTTACCGCCGGCAATTGAAAATAATCCTGACTTTGATTGGAAGATTTCATCTTTACGAGAAATTTCTGAAGGGGATTTGCCTTCTTCTTGAATCAGAGGTCTAACTCCAGACCAACCGCTTTCGACATCTTCAGGTGTTAAATATTCTGGAAGGTCAAACATTTGGTTAGCAGCGGCTAGGATATAAGTAACATCAGTTGCGGTGATATTAGGTTCTTTAGGATCTTTTGTCCAAGTGGTGTCAGTCGTTCCAATGTAAGTTTTACCTTCACGAGGGATGGCAAACATCATTCTTCCATCATGAAAAGGTGTATCGAAGTAAATTGAATTAGAAATTGGAAACTTATCATGATCGATGACTAGATGGACACCCTTGGTTAAGTGCAAATGTTTACCAATGTTAGAGTGATCCATTTCTCTGATTCCATCGACCCAAGGTCCTGTAGCATTGATGACTTTCTTGGCGTGAATTTCACCAGTTTTTTCAGTGATGAGATCTTTGAAAATGACACCACAGATTTTATCGTCAGCGTCATACAAAAGACCGGTAACTTTAACGTAATGGCGATTAGAGAACCCATGTCGTTAGCTTTTTTGAGAACTTCCAAAGTTAGTCGAGCATCATCAGTTCGGTATTCGACGTAAACACCGGAACCCTTCAATCCTTCACCCTTAATATATGGTTCACGTTCCAAAGTGTCGTGTGAGTTCAACATATACTTTCGTTCTGAGTATTTTACTTCAGCTAGACGATCATAAACGTCCAAACCAATGGCAGTGGTGAAAGGACCAAAAGTTCCGTCTTCATAGAAAGGTAACATCATTTTTAAAGGCGTCGTAACGTGTGGAGCGTTGTTATAGACAATGGCACGTTCACTACCAACTTCATGAACTTCTTTGACAGCCGCTTGTTTTAAATATCGTAATCCTCCATGGACTAATTTAGTTGAACGACTAGAAGTTCCAGAGGCAAAGTCACGCATTTCTAGCAAACCTGTTTTGAGATTACGGGACTGTGCATCAAGTGCGATTCCACTACCAGTAATACCCCCACCGATAATCAGTAAGTCTAAGACTTGATCTTGCATATTTTGTAAATTAGATGATCTAGTTTTATCTGAAAATTCTGACATGATATTCCTCCTCATTTTAAGAAAGCCTACTTAGTTAAGTACATTCTAATAAAATTCAGAACAAGTTGAAAGCGATTTACATGATGATTTTGTCATTATGAATGTGTTTTTGAAATTCAAGATAATAATTATTGAACAAATCGTCAGTCTGTTTTAGAAGCATTGATTTAGGAAAGTAGAAACGTTGATCTCCAAGAATCTTTCCTGTTAAAGCATTGACTAGTCGGCTGACGGTTGAAAGTTCAATTAAGGAGCCGTCGTCTTGCATAATTTCAATTTGGGTCCGACTCTTGTTGGAATTAGGATTGTAAACATCGTAAGGCAAATCAAAACTAGAATTAGTGGCTGTGTAGTATTTTTTATCGAAACCAGCATTCTCGACCATTTGAGCTAATTCTGGTAAGAAATGTTTAGTCTTGTTGTCATATTCTGAAGATTTGAATGGTTTACGAGATAGAAAACGATAGGCCAAGTCTTTGAGGATTTCATCAGGGTAACTTTGCCAAAGCGTGAAGTAAGTATTGAGGATGCCGTCATCTAATAGTAAGTAGTCATCAATCGTCACTTTGTCTTCAAAAAATGGCACTAATAAACTGGGCATCTCAAAATCACGCATGTGGTTGTGTTCATAGAGATCTTTAGCTCGTTGCAATAATTTTGTCAAAACAACTTCCATACCACGAGAAACTGGGTGGAAATAAATTTGTTGATACATTTGAAAACGGCAGAGTACGTAATCTTCAACAGCGTGCATTCCGTCATTGTCAAAGGCAATTCCACCTTTATAAGGACGCATAACACGTAAGATTCTGGTCAAATCAAACATTCCATATTTAGTACCGGTGAAGTAAGCATCACGCAACAAGTAATCCATACGATCGGCATCAATTTGACTAGAAATCATTTGAACGACTTGAGGGTTAGGGTAAGTGTGAGCAATGACGCTGGCTACCTTTTCGGGAAAGTCGTCGCTGACTTGTCGAAGTACTTGATTGATTTCGGTTTCTTTAGAAGTGATGATTTTTTGAGTCCACATTTCGTGGTCAGTATTGAAAATGTGTTCAAAAGTATGTGAATAAGCGCCATGACCAACATCATGTAACAAAGCGGCACATAGGGCAACTAGGCGTTCATCGTCATTCCACAATCCATCCCCAGGAGTTTTAGAAGGATAGTTTCTTTGAAAATTATCACAGATTTGACGAGTGATCTCATAGACACCCATACAATGAGTAAAACGAGAATGTTCAGCGCCTTGGAAAGTAAATGAAGAAGTACCTAATTGTTTGATACGACGTAAGCGTTGAAATTCCTTAGTATTGATCAAATCTAAGATGACTTGGTGTTGAACGTGGATATAGTTGTGAATAGGATCTCGGAAAACCTTTTCTCGTGGTAACATTTTGATATTATCTGCCATTATTTTTCCTCCAAAATAATTTTATTTCGCTTGATCAAGCTATTTAGAGTTTGGTTAAAAGCGTTTTGATACGGTTGTGAGTTTTGAACAATAAAAAATTCTTTTTGTGAAATTTGGTAATCAGCTGTTAAAGCGTTGAGGATTCTTTTTTTAGCTTCATCCACAGATAAGTCAGTGTGTAACAAGCTATCAAGATTTTCCATCGCGTGAATATCAATATCAGGATAGTCGAATTGTTGACTCTTAGGAAAATCGCCAACTTCATAAAAATCCTTCATCAATTGGCTACGTTTTTTTTGGTCGCCATTGATACTTATATAGGCCATCACTGCCACAGCATTACCTACTCGACGTTGAGAAATCCCGGCAAATTTTTGCGTATCAATGCTGAGATCGAACGTTCCTGGACAATAAGATTGAGTGATTTCACCAGTTTGAATCTTGTTACTAAAAGCTTTTTTTAGTAAAATGTACATTTTGTTATAGGCATCATCGATTAGAAGATTATCTTTATCCGGTAAAAAAATCGTACAATTTAAAATGCCATCATCAGAAACTACGCCTAAACCACCGGAATTGCGTAAATAAAATAAATAGTTTTTAGATGACAAAAAATCGAGTCCACTTTGAAAATTATTGAGTCGTTTGTCTTGCATGCCTAGAATTACAGTCGGTGGCGTGGTCCAAAAGTGAATGACTGGTTGACTAGTTTCGGAAACGAATTTTAAAATAGCACCGGTATCGGAAAAGGGTACGAGTAAATCTTTGGTTGAGCTAATTTGTTGGTCGTATAATATAATAGTATTGTTCACTTAATCACTTCTTTTAATTAATTAATATAATTTTATCATGTAGAGGCGGGAGTTATTGGAAAATAATAGTTTTGACATAAATGTCGAATTAAATATAGAAACTTTGCAATCGGGAGAACTGACCCATACAAAGATTTCTGAACCAGGTAAATTTATTCAAATTGGTGATTCGATTTATTTACGGTTCAATGAAAGTCTAGATAATAATGACAAAGCGTCGATCTTAGTTAAAGTGACTGAGAGTGGCGAAATTCATGTTAAACGTGTCGCTAAGTCAACTAATTTAGCATCATTGTTGTATTTTACACATCAAAAGCACAATACTGGTCATTTGGAAACAGAATATGGAGTCTTGCCATTAGCAACTTATACCAAAGATTCTCAAGTTGAAATTGTTAATAATCCACTTTCTGGTAAAATAAACATTGATTATGACTTGATTTACGATGATAATGTGATAGGTAATTATAAGTTTAGATTGATTTTTAGTGCTTAGGTCTATATCATTATAAGTAAGACGCTGCGAAAGGACGTGTACACGTTTGAAGTTTGATAAATTCAAGGATCAAAATAAAGACGAGCTCTCATTGATTGAGGTTGCCTATGAGATTCTCAACAACAATAATAAAGAAGTAATGAATTTCTCAGATATCGTTAACGAAATGCAAGACTATTTAGGTAAGTCTGACGAAGATATCAAGAGAGCACTTCCACAATTCTATACAGATTTGAATAATGATGGAAGTTTTCTTTCACTCGGCGAAAATGTTTGGGGTCTACGTAAGTGGTATCCATATGATTCAGTCGACGAAGAAGTAAATCACCCAGAGGATAATGGTACTGAAAATACTCATAAAGCTGCTCAAAAGGTTAATGCCTTCTTGAGTGAAGATGATGACGACGATGATGTTGTCGATTATGATGATGACAGTGACCTAAATGTATCTGATATGGATGATGACGATGACAGTGATGGCTCATCAAACAATGGACCAGACTTGTCTAAGTTCACTAATTCAGATTTAACATCAGTTGATGGTGACGACGACGATGAACATGACGATTCATTGGAAGACGGTATTGAGGGACAATTATCAGAATTCGATGCTGATGATGACGACGAAGATATCGACTTGTCTGACCAAGATGATGACGACGATGACGATGAAGAATAGTTAAAAAATAATAGTTAAATTTTCGAATTAAAAGTTTGACGACTCGAACATATCACGGTATTATATAGTTCGGGCTCTATTAGATAGACAAATTCAAGTTCCCTGTTCATGTTGAATAGGGGACTTTTTTATTTTTGCGAGTAAGAAATCCCTAGAATTAGTATGTGGAGGAAGTTATGACTAAATACATTTTTATTACAGGTGGAGTTGTTTCATCATTAGGTAAGGGAATTGTTGCCGCATCCCTTGGTAGACTATTAAAAAATCGCGGCCTTAAGGTAACAATGCAAAAATTCGATCCTTATATTAACGTGGACCCTGGTACTATGAGTCCATACCAACACGGTGAAGTTTTTGTTACTAACGATGGTACAGAAACTGATCTTGACCTTGGACATTATGAAAGATTCATTGATAATGATTTGAACAAATATTCAAACGTTACTACTGGTAAGATTTATTCCGAAGTAATTCGTCGCGAACGTCGTGGTGATTACAACGGTGCAACTGTGCAAGTTATTCCACATATTACAGATATGATTAAACAAAAGATTATGCGTGCTGCTACAACTACTGATTCAGATGTTATCATTACTGAAGTTGGTGGTACTGTTGGTGATATCGAATCACAACCATACCTAGAAGCATTACGTCAAATGAAGGCTGAAGTTGGTTCAGAAAATGTTGTTTACATTCATACATCACTAGTTCCTTACTTGAAGGCTGCTGGCGAAATGAAGACAAAGCCAACACAACACAGTGTTAAAGAATTACGTGGAATTGGTATTCAACCTAATATCTTGGTAGTTAGAACAGAAATGCCAATGCCACAAAGTATGAAAGATAAGATTGCTTCATTCTGTGATGTTGATTCAGAAGCTGTAATCGAATCACTTGATGCAAGCTCACTTTACGATGTTCCTTTGAACCTACAAGCTCAAAACTTCGATGATATCGTATGTCGTTACTTGCACTTAGAAACAAAACCTGCTGACATGGAACAATGGAACAAATTGGTTAACCGTGTCCACAACTTGAAGCATAAGACAAAGATCACAATGGTTGGTAAGTATACAAAATTACAAGATGCTTACATTTCAGTTACAGAAGCACTCCGTTCAGCCGGATACGCTTATAATTCAGAAATAGAGATTGAAAAAATCTCAGCTGATTTGATCAATGATGATAATGTTGCTGACTATTTGAAGGATTCAGATGGTATCCTAGTACCTGGTGGTTTTGGTAGCCGTGGACTAGAAGGTATGATTGCTGCTATTAAATATGCTCGTGAAAACGACGTACCATATCTTGGACTATGTCTAGGTATGCAAATGGCAAGTATTGAATTCGCTAGAGACGTCGCTGGTATCAAAGATGCAACAACTGGTGAAATTGATGAAAATGCTGCTCATAAGATTATTGACATTATGGCAGACAAAAAAGATGTTGAAGATCGTGGTGGTACTTTACGTTTGGGTGCATATCCATGTAAACTAAAACCTGGTACTAAAACAGCTGCTGCTTACGATAATCAATCAGTTATCCAAGAAAGACATCGTCACAGATATGAATTCAACAACGAATACCGTAAACAATTTGAAGATCTTGGTTTAGTATTCTCAGGTGTTTCACCAGACAACCACTTGGTTGAAGTAATTGAAATCCCTGAAAACAAGTTCTTCGTTGCTGCTCAATACCATCCAGAATTCTTGTCAAGACCAACTAAACCAGAAGGACTATTCAAAGCCTTCATCGGTGCAGCTTCTGGCCTTGAAGAAGACGAAATTTAGTCTTCCTTAGTAGTCAAATATAGTTAGGAAAAAGCTTATGCAAAAACTTGTAATCAACGGTGGAAAGAAATTGTCGGGTGAGGTGACAATTGGTGGTGCCAAAAATAGTACCGTAGCTTTGATACCAGCAGCCATTTTATCCGATACACCTGTAGTATTAGATTCTGTTCCACAAATTAGAGATGTAAAAAATTTACGTTCTATTTTGAAAGATATGAACGTTACTTCAGAAATGAATAATGATGTATTGCGAATTGATCCGACAAAGATCCAATTTGCTGAATTACCAAGTGGTAAAGTTAGCAGTTTGCGAGCCTCATATTATTTTATGGGTGCGATGCTGGGACGATTCGGTAAGGCTGTAGTCGGATTTCCCGGTGGTGACGATATTGGACCGCGTCCTATTGATCAACATATCAAGGGATTTGAAGCATTAGGTGCACACGTTGAGAACAAACATGGGCAAATCATTATCACAACTCCTGAAGAAGGTCTGAAGGGAGCTAAAATCTTTTTAGATATGGTTTCAGTAGGAGCAACAATCAATGTTATCTTGGCGGCTGTCAAAGCTAAGGGAACAACTGTGATTGAAAATGCTGCAAAAGAGCCAGAAATTATTGATTTGGCAACCTTCTTAAATAACATGGGTGCTGTCATCCGTGGTGTCGGAACGGAAACTATCCGTATCGAAGGTGTGGATACATTACGTTCTAACAATGCTCATACAATTATTCCCGATCGAATTGAAGCTGGAACTTATTTGAGTTTAGCCGCTGCTTGTGGTGGTGGTATTTTGGTTAAGAATATCATTAGTGAACATTTGGATGCCTTTTTGGCAAAACTTGATGAAATGGGCGTTAATTTAGAAGTTGGCGAAGACAGTATTTATGTCAAACCTTCTCCTGAATTAAAAGCTGTAAACATCAAAACGATGCCATATCCAGGTTTTGCGACTGATTTGCAACAACCAATCACGCCTTTATTAATGCAAGCTAATGGCGATGCAATGATTATCGACACGATTTATCCTAAGCGAGTAAAACATATTGCTCAATTAACGAAAATGGGTGCCAATATCACTAGTGAAAATGATTTGATTTTCGTTCACGGTGGTGCCAAGTTAAAAGGTGCTAACGTGTCCGCTGATGAAATCAGAGCTGGTGCTTGTTTAATGATTGCTGGCCTATTAGCTCAAGGTCAAACAGTGATCGACCATGCAGAAAATATCTTGCGTGGTTATGACCAAGTAGTTTGGAAGTTGCATTGTTTAGGCGCTGACGTTAAATTGATTGGTGAAGATGATTTAGTAGAATCTTGACATTAATGAACTAGCCTGATAAATTTATTTATATCAAATACAGAGAGGAAGTGCGCCGTTGAGAAACTAAGCTAGAGTTTTAAATTATACAAATATAGAAATATATGGTGTAGTTTAGCTCGGCTTAAATTCTCAACAGTGCTTCCTGTAAAAAGGGAGGACGCTGTTTAGCGTTCTTTTTTTGTGCGCCTAAGTCGACTAATCGACACCTTGTGAGGTGTTGTTTTATGGGAACAATTCAAATAGAAAATGTTAGTTTTAAGTATGATCAAATGATGGACAACTTGTTTGATTCTTTAAATTTAAAAATTGATGAAAGTTGGAAACTCGGACTAATTGGTCGTAATGGTCGTGGCAAGACAACATTGTTAAAAATGTTATTAGGTCAGTTGAAATATAGTGGACAAATAGTTTCCAATTTGAATTTTTATTATTATCCACAGACGGTTGTCAACAAAGATTTATTGACTGTTGACGTAGTGAAAGAAATTGCACAATTAGAAGACTATGAACTTTGGAAAATAGAGGTCGAGTTAGACAAATTAAAAGTCGACCAGAATGTTCTTCAGCAACAGTTTTCAACGTTAAGTCCTGGAGAAAGGACTAAAGTTTTATTAGCAATTTTATTCACCGATGAGTCAGGATTTCAGTTGATCGATGAACCGACTAATCACTTAGATATTGAAGGTCGTCAAATTGTAGCCGATTATTTAAAGAGTAAGAAAGGTTTTATCGTTATTTCGCATGACAAGAGCTTCTTAAATCCAGTGATTGATCACGTTATTTCTATTGACCGCAGTGATGTTTCGGTATACAAAGGAAACTTTGATACGTGGCAAGAACAATGGGAATTACAAAATCAACATGAAGCGGACGAAAAGGAACAATTACAAAAAGATATCAATCGTCTGCATGAAACTGCTGTTAAGCGGGAAAACTGGTCACGTCAGACAGAGGCGCATAAGAATCGCAAGCAATATCATGAAAAAGTTCATCTTGATAAAGGTTTTATTGGGACTAAAGCTGCCAAAATGATGAAAAAAGCTAAGGCGGCTGAGAATCGAGTTAATTCCGCAATCGATGAAAAGAAGAAGTTGTTGAAAAATATCGAAATCGAAGCACCAATCCGACTAAACTATGAACAAAGAAATCATCCCGACTTTTTTGTCCAAGTAGAGAATTTAACATTAAAGCACGATCTTATCGTGACACCAAAAGTGAGTTTTAAAGTCAAACGTAACCAGGTCGTAGCAATCGTTGGACCGAATGGTATTGGCAAAACGACTATTTTTAGACAAATTCTTGGTCTGCCACAGCCTTTTGCACAGACAGGTAGTATTCGAGTAGCAAATAATTTGAAAATTTCTTATTTGCGACAAGATAATGAATTAAAAGGGACGATTAAACAGTTATCAGAGCAAAAACAAATTGAATCAGAATTAGTTTTTTCCAATTTGCGAAAATTAGGCTTTGAACGTCATCTCTTTGAACAGCCAATCGAACAAATGAGCCAAGGTCAAAAGCGAAAAGTTGCTTTAGCAATTAGTCTTTCTGAAGAAGCTAATTTGTATTTCTGGGATGAACCACTGAATTATTTGGATGTTATTACTCGTCAACAAATTATCGAAGCCATCCAAAAACAGCGTCCCACTATGCTTTTGATTGACCACGACCAAGATTTGATAGATGCAGTTTCCAGTGTAAAAGTCAATTTACATCACTAGAATTGTGTTGAATAATTAGCTAACTCATGATATTATTAGACACTGTTAGTAATTTAATCTATATTTCTGTAAAAGATTTATGGCAAAGGAGCGACATAGAATGAAACAAGGAATTCATCCAGAGTACCGCCAAGTTGTATTTATGGATTCATCAACAGGTAAGAAGTTCTTAGCTGGTTCAACAATGAACTCACAAGAAACAACTGACTATGAAGGTACAGAATACCCATTAATTCGTGTTGAAATCTCATCAGATTCACATCCTTTCTATACTGGTAAACAAAAGTTTGCTCAAGCAGATGGACGTATCGATCGTTTCAACAAGAAATATGGCTTGCAAAACAAGTAAAAAAAAGTCATCCAAAGTGGATGGCTTATTTTTTTGCGCTTATATTCTTTTTTCTTGATTTCAAATGGGTAAAGACCCAAGTAAAATTGATCAATGCTAAGAAACTAGTACTCAAGAACACGGCTGAATAACTAAGAACACTGGATATTGATGAACCTAACAATGGTCCACATACGTTACCAACTGACTGGAAGGACTGGTTATAACCGAAGACTCTTCCGGTATATTTGGCATCAGTATATTTAGCCAAAATCGTTTGGACTTGTGGAACTAGACAAGCATCAGAGATACCGACTAAAAATCTTAAGATGGCTAGTTGCCAGACATTAGTTACAAACGCTTGTGGGATGTAGACTAAGACGGCGAAAATCAAACCACCGATCAAGATTTTTCCGGTACCGATTTTATCGCCCAAAGCTCCAAATCTAGGAGCGGCGATAATATTAGCAATCCCCGGCATTGCCGCTACAACTCCGGCTACCAAAGTAACTTGACTAGAGTCGTGCATCAATTGTTTGACGTACAAACTGATGATAGGATTGATTGAATTATTTGAAGTTTGGATAATCATCGTAGTGACGAACATTGCCAAAATCAAATTAGGATTTTTCAACTTGTGGAAAATTTCTTTAGTTGATTCTTCGTCTTCTTTAGAAACTGGTTTGAAATCTTCCTTAATAAAGATCGTGACTAAGATAAATGCTATGAATAGCAATGAACCGGTTATCATAAATGGAATTCGATAACCGAGGTATTGAGCAATAACACCACCAACCAACGGACCTAATAAAGTACCAGAAATAACTCCGGTATTTAAGGTTCCTAAGGCTTTTCCACTTTCAGATCTAGGAGCTGTGGAGGCAATTAAGGTGTTGGAGTTACTAACGAATCCGGAAAAGACACCTTGTAGGAGTCTTAAGACAACTAATTGCCAAGGGGCAGTTACGAAGGCCTGTAGGAAAATAACAATGGCCATACCAAGCGATGCACGAATCAACATCAACTTACGACCTTTTCGGTCAGCTATCTTACCCCAAATAGGGGAGATGATCGCCATGACGAGAAATGTCGATGAAAAGGCGATACCATTCCAAATAACGAGCTGACTTTTTGTGAAATTACCTAACTGGTTAATGTATAATGGCATAAAGGGTGTTATCATACTAAAGCCAATACCTGATACAAAGGTACTGAACCAGAGAACAATTAGATTTTTCTTCCAATAATTATTCGGCTGCTCAGAATCATTCGTATTAGATGACATATACATCAAATCCTTTCTAAGTATCTTAGTATACTCTTTTTAGTAGAATCATATAAAATTATTTTTTTAAAATTGGGGAAGTCTATTCATGAAGATGAAGTTAAGAGAAGTTTACTCCGCATTAAAAATAGAAGCTGACAATATCAAAGATGTTGAAATCACAGGAGTTTGCTTCGACAGCCGTAAAGCTAAAAAAGGTGATTTATTCTTTCCATTGCAAGGACAACGCGATGGACATGAGTTTATTAATAGTGCCATTGAAAATGGAGTTAGTGCTACTATCTGGCAAAGTGACCACAAGATTCCAAATGACGATATTGCCTATGTAGTAGTTGAAAATGTTTCAGAAGCTTTTGAGACATTAGCTAAATATTATTTGAACAAGGTAAATCCTAAGGTTATTGCTGTTACTGGTAGCAATGGTAAAACGACAACCAAAGATATGATTGCCAAAGTTTTGAGTACAAGTAACAACGTCGCTAAGACACCACAAAACTTTAATAATGAAATTGGAGTTCCTTTTACAATTTTGAATATGCCAATCAATACTGAAGTATTAGTGGTAGAAATGGGTATGGATCGTCCTGGCCAAATCGATCATTTGAGTAATATTGCTAATCCTGATATTTCTGTCATTACAATGATTGGTGAAGCACATATTGAATTTTTCGGTACACGTGACAAAATTGCCGATGCTAAGATGGAGATTACAAATCATCTACAAGAAGACGGAACTTTTGTCTACAACGGGGATGAACCTTTATTATTGAAACGAGCTGAGCAAGTCGAACAAGACCAATTGACCTTTGGAAGTCACGATTCTAATGATTTGTACGCTACAAAGATTATTCCGGGTAAAACTACTACAAAGTTTTACACAAACAAGTGGCCTGATTTAGAATTTGAGATTCCTATGATGGGTGAATACAATGTTAATAATGCTTTAGCAGCCTTGTTAGTTGGACGTGCTTCTCACATTAAACCTAACGCTATGCAAAAGGCATTGCAGGACTTATTTGTGACTGAAAATCGTACCGAATGGCTCAAAGCTAAAAATGGTGCTGACATTTTGAGTGATGTGTATAACTCAAATCCAACAGCTGCAATTGAAGTTTTGCACAGCTTAAAAGAAATTCCCACAGGTCGCAAATTGATTGTTTTAGGTGACATGTTGGAACTTGGCGATGCAGCGAAGAGATTACATGAATCGTTAGCAGATCACATCGATCCTAAGGATTTTGAAAAAGTTTATTTAGTCGGTCCAGAAATGAAATATTTACGTGATAAATTAAGCACAAAATATTCAGCTGACAATTTACTTTGGTATAGCCAAGATCAATTGGCCGATTTGACGAAAGATTTACAAAAAGAAATGACACCAGATGACACTGTCTTGTTAAAGGCTAGTCATGGAATTCACTTAGAAAACGTTTTACATGATTTAATGTAGTAGTTGTCATTTGAGTTTGTGTAAAAAACGTGGTAAAGTAGTCAAATTGTTATTTATCGTGTTTTAAAAAATGGAGGACATTTGTGAAATTTAAAGAATTAGATTTAGATCCCAGATTATTGAGTGCCGTAGACGAAGCCGGTTTTGAAGAAACTACACCTATTCAAGCTCAAACTATTCCACTAGTTATGACTGGCGCTGACGTTATCGGTCAAGCTCAAACTGGTACAGGTAAGACGGCAGCCTTTGGCTTACCATTGCTAAATGCCGTTGATACTCAATCTAGCGATATTCAAGCATTGATTATCTCACCAACTAGAGAATTAGCTATCCAAACACAAGAAGAATTGTATCGTTTGGGTAAAGAAAAAAAAGTTAAGGTTCAAAGTGTTTACGGTGGTTCTGATATCAGACGTCAAATCCGTGCATTGAAGAATCATCCTCAAATTGTTGTCGGAACACCGGGTAGAATGCTCGATCATATCAACCGTCATACTTTGAAGTTGCACAACGTTAAGACAGTTGTTCTTGATGAAGCTGATGAAATGCTAGATATGGGATTCGTTGAAGATATCGAAAGTATTCTTTCTAACGTTCCTAACAAGCATCAAACATTGTTATTCTCAGCTACAATGCCAAAGCCTATCATGAAGATTGCTGATAAGTTTATGAGCGAACCTAAGGTAGTTAAGATCAAGTCAAAAGAATTAACTGCTGATAAGATCGAACAATACTTTGTTAAAGCTAAAGATTATGAAAAATTCGACTTGATGACTCGTTTATTCGATGTTCAAGCTCCAGAATTAGCTTTAATCTTTGGTCGTACTAAGAGACGTGTTGATGAATTAACTCGTGGCTTGCAAGCTCGTGGTTACAACGCTGAAGGTATTCACGGTGACTTGTCACAAGACAAACGTACTAGTGTATTACGTAAGTTCAAGGCTGGTAAGTTAGACTTCTTAGTTGCTACTGATGTGGCTGCTAGAGGTTTGGATATTTCAGGTGTATCACACGTTTACAACTATGATATTCCTCAAGATCCTGATAGTTATGTTCACCGTATTGGACGTACAGGACGTGCCGGACATTCTGGTGTGTCAGTAACATTTGTTACACCTAACGAAATGGGTTACTTACGTACAATCGAAAACTTAACTAAGAAACGTATGGAACCACTTGCTCCACCTACTGATAAAGAAGTTCTTAAGGGACAACTTGAATCAGTTAAGCAAGATATCAAGGATACTTTGGAACATGACAAGCATCTTGATCGTTTCGATTCAGCTGTTCAAGAATTACTTGCTGAATACTCACCAGAAGACATTGCTCGTATTTTCTTGAGTGAATCAATTAAGGATGCCGAGACAGTTCCTGTTAAGATTGCTCCTGAAAGACCACTTCCATCAAGAAAAGTTAGTCACAGTCGTTCTGGCCATGGTCGTCGTGGTAGATATAACGGTCACCGTGGTGGTAACAATGATCACCGTCGTCGTCGCAACAATGACCGTCGTGATGACAAGAAGGGTGGCAAGCGCCGCGAAAATGACAACAGACGTCATGGTCGCAGCAAGAAGTCATTCAAGATCAGAACTAATCTAGAAAAATAATTAATTAAATAAATAAAGACAAGGTAAATTATTTTACTTTGTCTTTTTTTGTACAGTAAAATGAGTCTAAGGGATTTGTAGATAATTGTTAGGACTTGTAAAGTAAGTTAATAATGCTATGATTTAGGCTTAAGGTTACACGAGTCAGTAATTTGTCGCACTTTTTTGTTAATTTGAACTGCAAAAAAATTATTTTCATGAAATAATTGTGCTGTTCTTGAAAAAATGGAAGGAAGGTTACGTATGATCAAAGGATTAGGTATCGATATTGCTGAAATTAGTCGAGTTAAGCAAATTTATGGTCGTCATCCCAGATTCTTGGAAAAGATTTTAAATGCTGATGAAATTGAAGTTTTCAATTCTCTCAATACCGAAAAAGCTAAGATGACTTATTTAACAGGTCGTTTTTCTGTAAAGGAAGCTTTCACTAAAGCTATGGGGACCGGTTTAGTCGGCATCGGTTTTCATGATTTAAGCGTTTTGAATCATTCATCTGGTCAACCATTTATTAAGACAGAGCTCTTCAAAGGTAATATTCACGTCTCAATTTCAGATACAGACGAACTAGTAATAACAGAGGTTATTCTAGAGGAGGAAGAAAAATAATGTTGCCATCAATTCATCGTCCCGCTTACGTTGAAGTGGATTTGGGGAAATTAAAGACAAATCTCCAAAATGAATTACATTCAGTACCAGAAGGTACCAAAGTATTTGCCGTCGTGAAAGCCAATGCTTATGGGCATGGTCTAGTTAAAGTTGCCAAAAGTGAAATTGAATTTGGTGCAAGTGGATTATGCGTTGCCACTTTGGATGAAGCTCTAGAAATCCGTAATAGTGGCGTAGAAGCTCCTATTTTAGTTCTAGGTATAATTCCTGTCGAATATGCTAAAGTCGCCGCACAGGCTAATATTTCGGTTACTGTGGGTGATTTAGACTGGTTAAAGGTTGCCGTACAATTAAGAACTGCTAATTTACGTGTCCATCTAGGAATTGACAGTGGTATGGGTCGAATCGGTTTTCAGACTAAAGACGACTTAATTGCCGCTTGCAATTTCTTAAATGATCATCAAGAAGCCTTCATTCCAGAAGGATTGTTTACCCATTTTGCCACAGCTGATAGCCCTGATGAAAACTATTTTGAAAAACAAGTCCAACGTTTCAAGGAAATGTCGACAGATTTGCCAACAAAATTCACTTACGTTCACTGTGCTAATTCAGCTACAGCCTTGTGGCACAAAGATCTAGCTATCAATATGGTTAGATATGGAATTGCCTTGTATGGCTTGAATCCATCTCAAACTGATATCACTTCATTGCCATACAAACTAGAACCAGCTCTTAGCTTGTATTCAGAGTTAGTCTTCGTTAAGAAAATTAAGGCTGGTCAAAGTGTCGGTTATGGCGCAACTTATACTGCCAAAGAAGACGAATGGATTGGAACAGTTCCAATCGGCTACGCTGATGGTTGGTTGAGAAGAATGCAAGGCAGCGACGTTTTGATCAATGGTCAACGTTGTCAAAATGTTGGTCGAATTTGTATGGATCAATTCATGGTCAGATTGCCAAAAGAATTGCCAGTCGGAACTAAAGTAACCATTTTAGGCAAAGACGGCGATCAAGAAATTACCGCAACCGATGCCGCTAAATACGCTGGTACAATTAATTACGAAATACTTTGCAGCTTGAGTGAAAGGTTACCTCGAGTTTATAAGAAATAATCGTGCGATGCTGCCGTCGTCCGTTCGACCTGGAAAATTTTACAACTGAGAATTTTCCAGAATTGAACTTCTGAGACTGGATAGTAGTTTCTATCTTTATATAAAATACTTCAGAAATTAATAGAGGATATTATTAGAATTGTAGTATATTGCTGCATTCTAATGATGTCCTTTTTGTTTTATATATAAAGAATAAAGAAATAGAGCCGTTCTTTAGAAAGTATGTGTCTGATTCTATTCAAATAGAAATTGAAATCTAGTCGGGAGTGAAAATCCTGTGGCGGCTCAATGGCTAAATTTCTCTTGGCAATTTATTGCCTAGTGAAAGACCGAGTTTTGAGATTTTGCGTCTTTGGGGCCATGCAAAAGCTCAAAATCGTGTCAGCCATGTTCCAGCCAGCCACAGGATTTTCACGGACGACGGAAGTTTTCCATCTATTGTCAAATTTGAGAACGTTTTCAGACTATGATATGATATATTATATTGCTAATAAATTCACAATAAGGAGGATTCATATTTTATGAAAGTTGGTATACCAAAAGAACTCAAAAACCAAGAGGAACGTGTTGGTTCTACTCCCGATGGAGTAGTAGGACTGGTCAAAGCTGGACATACTGTTTTGGTGGAGAAAAATGCGGGTATCGGTTCGGGATATACTGACCAACAATACATTGATGCCGGAGCTACAATTGCTGATGTAGCAGACGTTTGGGACTCTGACATGATTATTAAGGTTAAAGAACCAATTGAAACAGAGTACAAGTATTTCAAGGAAGGCCAAATAATTTATACTTACTTGCATTTAGCTGCCAATAAGAAATTGACAGATGCGTTGCTAGCAAGTAAAACAACCGGAATTGCTTATGAAACAATGGTCGGACCAAATGGCGGTTTGCCATTGCTTTTCCCAATGAGTGAAATTGCAGGACGTATGGCAGTTCAAGTTGGAGCCCATTTCTTGGAAGAGCCACATCAAGGTAAAGGTTTATTATTGAGTGGTGTACCAGGAGTTAAGAAAGGTAAAGTTACGATTATCGGTGGTGGTACCGTTGGTGTCAATGCGGCTAAAATCGCTATCGGTATGGGTGCTGAAGTAACGCTTTTGGACATTAATCCGCAACGTTTAGTAGAGATTGAGGATATTTTCGATGGCAAGATTCAAACTTTGATGTCGAATACTCAAAATATTGCCAAATGCGTTAAGGAATCTGATTTGGTAGTTGGGGCGGTTTTGATTCCCGGTGCTGCTACGCCAAAATTAGTAACTGAAGAAATGATTGCTTCGATGGAGCCGGGTTCAGTAGTTGTCGATATTCCTATCGATCAAGGTGGATTATTTGAAACTAGTGTTAAAGCTACGACTCACGAGGACCCTGTTTACATGTCTCACGGCGTAGTTCATTACACAGTTGCAAATATTCCTGGGGCTGTGCCAAAAACGGCTACACAAGCTTTATCTGGCGTTACAATGCCATATGCAGTTGAGATTGCTAGTCAAGGTATTGCAGCAATTGAAAATAAGACTATTAAAACTGGTGTTAATACTTACCAGGGTAATTTAACCGAAAAGGCTGTCGCTGACAGTTTAGACATGAAATATGTTTCATTAGATGATTTAGTAAAAGTTGAAGCTTAAAAATAAAAAATCCTTACTAGCTGTGTGGTTGACAGTTAGTAAGGATTTTTGGTTTTGTTTTGGAAACGGTTTTGCTTTAGAAACATTTTATATTTGTATTTCCCAAAACGGCTTACCGTGGTGGATTAGATTGATGAACTGTTTGCTGCGTAAACAATTAAAAATTAAATCAACTTCGGTAAGCAACACTATTATTATAATGTATTTTTGTCGAGAATTTTACCTGATTTTAAATCATCGATTTCAGAAACTACAAAACTCTTCTTTTCAAGGCGTTTAATAATTTCCTTTAGTGTTTCGATGTCAGTTCCAGATGGTAATGTGAAAAGTGTTCTGCGGACTACTTCATTCGATTTGGCATCCAAAGTCATACAAGCAGCTACAGAGACGTATTTAGCAAAAATCTTTGACATTTTTTCAAGATCGCCACGGTCGCCAGAAGAACTGACGGTTAAAACATAACTACTGATATCAAGGTTCCAAGCATCTGACAACATGCTCAAAAGTCTTGAGTGAGTCAAGATACCGTAGAAGAGATTATTTTCATCTAGAACAGCAATGTAAGGAAGATCCTTGATGTTGAAGAAAACTTTGAAGAATGGTGAATCTACGCTAATAGTTTTAGTAGCGTTCTTCATCAAAGTAGTTACAGGCAAGTTCATGTCGCCACCACGTGACTTGTGACGATAGATGTGCATCTTGTAAATATTACCCCTGAATATTTGTCCACTCTCATCCAAAATTGGCACACAACGGAAACCAGAGTCTTCTAGGACTTTCAAGGCTTCTTCTAGTGTAACTGTTTCTTTAACAGTAGTGAGTTTATCCTTTTTTAGTACAAGTGATTTAACTAACATATATATTCACATCCAATCTAACTATAATTGAATTAATAATACAGTAATTCGGGATAAAAAAAAAGCTGGAAACAAATTATTCATTTGTCTCAAGCTTTTTTTAAGCGGTAATCAATAGATTATTGACGACCCTTGATACCAGTTGCTTCGAAACCATCTTTAAGGATCTTTTCAAGTTCTGCAGCTGATTTCTTCATTTGTGCTGATTCTTCATCGTTCAATGGAACTTCAACGATTTGTTTTAGACCTTTACGGTTAACGATTGCAGGTGAACCGATGTAAATGTCTGAAACGCCATATTGACCAGTCATCATGTTTGATAATGGCAATACTGTGTTTTCGTCAGCAAGCAATGCTTTACAGATTCTAGCAAGAGCAGTACCGATACCGTAGAATGTAGCACCCTTAGTATTGATAATGTCGTAAGCTGCGTTAACAGTCTTCTTGTAGATCTTGTCTAGAGTATCTTTTGTGATTTCTGGGTGGCTTTCCATCCATTCTGCCATTGTAACGCCACCAACAGTTAAGTGTGACCAAGCAGCGAATTCTGAGTCACCGTGTTCACCCATGATGTAACCATGAACTGAGCGAGGGTCAACTTCTAATTCTTCACCAACGAATTTTTGTAGTCTAGCAGTATCTAGTGATGTACCTGAACCAATTACACGTTCCTTAGGGAAGCCTGAAAGTTTCCAAGTAGCGTATGTCAAGATATCAACTGGGTTAGCAGCAACTACGAAGATACCATTGAATCCTGATTCAACGATAGGATCAACGATAGTCTTCAAGATGTTCAAGTTCTTGTTAACTAGGTCAAGTCTTGTTTCACCTGGTTTTTGTGGAGCGCCGGCTGTGATAACTACGATATCAGCATCCTTAGCATCTGAATATTCACCAGCGTGAATGTTCTTTGGATATGAGAATGGAATTGCATCAGCAAGATCCATTGCATCACCCTTGATCTTATCTTTAGCGATATCACAGATAACAAGTTCTTGTGCAATACCTTGAAGTGTCATGGCGTAAGCAAATGTTGAACCTACGGCACCGTCACCAACTAGAAGTACTTTTTGATGGTTCTTTTCGTTTGTTGGAGTTGTCATTATAAAATATCATCCCTTCGAAAATAATATGTTCCTGACCCATTATACAAATAATTTAGGTAAATAAACAAGCCGATTGTGAAAAAAGTGAAAATTTAGTATTTTTTAAATGATATAATGTAAGTTCGAAATGAGGTATTAATAATATGAAACTAATTGTTGGCTTAGGTAATCCAGGTAAGAAATATGATCGTACAAAACATAATATGGGTTTTATGACCATTGATAGATTAATGAATGAATACGGTCAAACACAAATGAAAAAAGATTTTGAAGCTGAATACTGTAAATTTAAAGTTGATGGCGAAACAGTTTTTCTTGTTAAACCTTTAACTTTCATGAATGAATCCGGTCGAGCCGTGAAATTTTTGATGGGCTACTACCAGATTAGAACTGATGAATTGATGGTCATTCAAGACGACCTCGATATGCCAATCGGTAAAGTTCGTTTAAGAACGAAGGGTTCTGCTGGTGGTCACAATGGTATTAAGAGTATAATCTCAGCTGTAGGTACCAAAGACTTCGATCGCATTAAAATTGGTATACAGCATCCTGATAAACAAACTGTCGTCAACTGGGTTTTGACACCATTTTCTAAAGATCAAGAGCCAGTAGCTTTGTCTGGAATTGATCAAGCGGTTGACATGGTTAAGGATTGGGTCAGTGGCAGTACTGCTGATCAATTAATGAATAAATACAATTAGAACTACTTAAAAAGGGGGCAAAAATTGAATTTAATAAATTTCATAACAGATAAGCTCGACCTTGGGGAATTTATTAATCAAGTTAAGCCAGAGACAAAAAATGTCTTAACCGGTTTGACGGGATCAACAATTTCCCTTTTTGCATTGGAAGCATTAAGGAAAACGGGTAAAAAATTATTGATTGTGGAAAATACTAATTTCCATGCCAATAAAATTTATGATGATTTGAATTTGTTAGACAGCGATATTGTCCATATTTTTCCAGTTGAAGAATCGATTTCAACTGAATTAGCTACTAGTTCACCAGATGAATTGAGTCAGAGAATTGGTTCTTTGAGTTTTTTGATCAGCGATGAACCAGGGATTTTAGTGACATCGGTATCTGGTTTGGAATATGAATTATCAACGCCAGAATTGTTCGAATCAGCACAACTAAAAATTAAAGTTGATGAAGAATATGATTTGGAAGATTTGAATCAAGAATTTGTCCAAATGGGTTATGTTAAAGAAAAATTAGTTGCTAAACCTGGGGATTTTGCTATCCGTGGGGATATTGTCGACATTTATCCTTTGACAGTAGATAATCCAGTTCGAATCGACTTTTTCGGCAATCAAGTAGAAAAAATTAAATTTTTCGATACTGAAACGCAACGCAGTATGGATACTTTAGAAAAAATTGAAGTACTGCCTGCTAAAGACCGAATCGTAACAGATGAACAAGTCATTAAAGCTTTGGATAAGTTGCAAAAGAGCTATCAAAAACAATTAGCCTCGACTGATGATAAAGATATCAAAGACAATTTGGAAATTTCTTTTGGACAGACGATAGCTGAGTTGTCTGAAGGGATGCGTCCAGAAAATATTGGCCGAATTGCCGATTACGTTTTTGAAAAACCAGATAGTCTCTTGGATTATTTGCAAACTGATGATTTAGTGATTTTTGATGAGTACAATCGTTTGATTGAACAATCTAACGACAATCGAGCTGAAAACGAATCATGGCTAGCCAGTCAACTGGAGTTTGGTAAGGCTCTACCTGAACAAAAGATTCGTCAGGACTTCGTGGAAAACATTAAAGAAGACCTTCATGGACAAATCTATTTGTCAGCTTTTCAACAAGGAATGGGACGGATGCGTCTGAATCAGTTGCAAGATGTTTCAGTTCGTTCAATGCAACAGTTCTTCAGTCAGATGCCTCTTTTAAAATCTGAAGTAGAACGTTGGCAAAAACAAGAATATACGGTGGTTTTAGCCATAAGCAACGAAAAAAGAATCGATGCTATCAACAATACTTTGACCGACTTTGGCATCAAAGCTACGTTGACAACTGAAGATAAAGTAATTACAGGTCAAACACAAATTATGAATGCTAGTTTGAGTTCTGGTTTTGAAATGCCAGAGGAAAAATTAGCAGTAATTACAGAAAAAGAATTGTTTAACCGTCAACCTAAGAAGCGTCGGCATCAAACTTTAGCTAATGCCGAGAGATTGAAGAGTTACAACGAACTAAAACCAGGCGACTACGTTGTTCACGTCAACCATGGTATTGGTAAATTCATCGGTATGCAGACGATGGAAGTTGATGGTAAGCACCAAGATTATATTACGATTGAGTATCGTGACGATGGGCGCTTATTCATCCCCGTTACCCAATTGGATATGGTCCAAAAGTACGTTTCTGCTGAAGGTAAATCACCTAAGATCAATAAATTGGGTGGTAACGAATGGCAAAAGACTAAACGTAAAGTTCAATCTAATATTGAAGATATCGCTGATGATTTGATTGACTTGTATGCTAAACGTGAGGCTGAAAAAGGTTTTGCTTTTCCTAAAGATGATTCGATGCAGCATGATTTTGACAATGCCTTTCCTTATCCAGAGACGCCAGATCAATTGCGTTCAATTGACGAAATCAAGCGTGACATGGAAAAACCTCATCCGATGGATCGCTTGTTAGTCGGGGATGTTGGTTTTGGTAAGACTGAAGTGGCTTTAAGAGCTGCTTTTAAAGCTGTTGAGGCCGGCAAACAAGTTGTTTTCTTAGCGCCAACAACTTTATTAGTTCAACAACATTACGAAACTATGAAGGAACGTTTTGAAGGTTTTCCTGTCAACATCGGTATTTTGTCACGTTTTCAAACAAGAAAACAAAGTAAAGAAACAATCGAGCAATTGGCTGATGGTCAGTTAGATATTATTGTTGGAACACATCGTTTATTGTCAAAAGATGTTAAGTTCAGCGATATTGGGCTTTTAATTATTGATGAGGAACAACGGTTTGGTGTTAAACACAAGGAAAAAATCAAGCAGCTAAAGGCTAATGTCGATGTCCTAACTTTAACAGCTACACCAATTCCTAGAACTTTGAACATGTCGATGTTAGGTGTGCGTGATCTTTCTTTGATTGAAACGGCTCCTAGCAATCGGTATCCGGTTCAAACTTACGTGATGGAACAAAATTATGAAGTTATCGCTGGTGCTATCAAACGAGAGATGGCACGTGGTGGACAAGTCTTTTATTTGCACAACCGAGTTGAAGATATGGATCAAGTGGCCGAACAATTACAAGCTTTAGTACCCGATGCTAGAATTGCGACCGCTCATGGACGAATGAATGAAACTCAAATGGAAGGCGTAATCGCTGACTATTTGAACGGTGAATATGATGTTTTAGTAACAACTACCATCATTGAAACTGGTGTTGATATGCCAAATACCAACACTTTGATCGTTGAAAATGCGGATCGTTATGGTTTGTCACAACTTTATCAAATTAGAGGTCGAGTAGGTCGTTCAAGTCGAGTAGCTTATGCATACTTGATGTATCGTCCAAATAAAGTTTTAACTGAAGTCGGCGAACAACGTCTTGAGGCTATTAAGAACTTTACCGAACTAGGTTCTGGATTCAAAATTGCCATGCGTGATTTGTCGATTCGTGGCGCTGGTAATTTACTCGGTAAACAACAACACGGCTTTATTGATTCAGTCGGATTTGATTTGTACACGCAAATGCTAAATGATGCTGTTGCCAAAAAACGTGGTCATACGAAAGCTGAAAAGACCAATTCTGAAGTTAATTTGGCTGTGGAAGCTTATTTACCAAATGATTACATCAGTGATCAACGTCAAAAAGTTGAATTATACAAGCGAATTAGACAAATTGATTCTCTGGAAAATTACCAAGAAGTTAAGTCCGAATTATTAGATCGCTTTGGTAAGTATCCTCAAGAAGTTGCTAATTTGTTAGATATCAGTCTATTGAAGAATTCATTCGATGAATCATTAGTTAAGAGTGTCGTTATGAGAGATAGTTTCATTACGATTAAATTCGATAAAAAGGCTAATGATTACTTAACTGGTGATTTAGTCTTTAAGTTTTTGAGCAATACGACAATGAAGGCTAAAGTCAGTGACAAGAATGATGAATTTAAGATGACTTTGGATTCAAAGAGTGTTGATAAATCTGAATGGTTCCAACAACTTGAAACTTTTGCCCAAAAGATGGCTGAAGGTTTCGACAAATTAAAGAAAGAAAAAATTAAAAATTAATTATGCAAAAAGAAGTGTCTAGGGCTATTAAGGGGACCTGGATTCTGACTATTGCCTCATTGTTCTCTGAGCTATTGAGTGCCATTTATCGGATTCCATTGCAGAATATTGTTGGGGATCGTGGTTATTTTATTTATCAACAAGTTTATCCAATTTATGGGATATTCTCAGTTTTAGCTTTATCCGGTTTGCCGGTGGTTATTTCAAAAACCATTGCTCAACAAGATTCGCTGACTGCTAAACACAATTTATTAAAAAAAACCTTTGTGATTTTATCGGTTAGTTGTGTCGTTGTTACTGGATTGTTATGGATGTCTTCCAGATATTTAGCTTTTTTGATGGGAGATCCACAACTTTATTTGGAAGTGAGAATGGTCGCTTTGACGTTCTTATTAGTACCTTTTGAAGCCAGTTTGCGCGGTTATTTTCAAAGTGATTTATTGATGACACCAAGTGCGATTTCACAAGTCAGTGAACAATTTTTGCGGATCGTAGTCATTATTACGAGTGCAATTTTGTTTGGACATGGGATTTTGAATGTTTATCAAATGGGATCGATTGCTAATGCCGGAGCGTTTATCGGTGGAATTTTAGCAGTGATTATTTTGGTGAAAACTTTTCAAAAGCATCATCGAATCGAAGAAGCCGCTAGTGATGGAAAAATCAAACTTGAACATGGACTAGCTTTGGAAATATTGTTGATTATCGTCTTTACCGGAATTACGATTTTTTATCAATTTATTGACTCCTTTTCAATGCTGCGATTATTAATGCATTCGGGAATCTCGTTGACACAAGCGGAAATTCAAAAAGGGATTTTTGATCGTGGACAACCATTGTTGCAGTTAGGAATCGTTATTTCATTGTCGTTTGTTTCTACAATCATGCCGCAGTTAAAGGAAACTAATAGAGTAAAACAAAATCAAGCGACGATTCAAAAGATGGTCCGAGTTTGTTTGTGGCTTTCAGTGGCAGAAACAGCTGGATTGATTGCCTTAATGCCTCAGATCAATACGATGTTGTTTACTGATATGAATGGCTCGAAAACTTTGGGCATTTATATGCTGTCGATTTTGATCGTGTCGTTGATCAATTTGTTGATTGCAATAACTAGTAGTGATGATGAAAAAAACATTCACAAATTAGTGTTGTTTGGAATGTCGTTAGTAGCTAAGGCAGCTTTGAATGTTATTTTGATTCCTAAATATGGAATTGCTGGTGGAGCTATGGCAACCGTTTTGAGTGAATGCGTGATTTTATTTGGAATCTTAATTATTTATGATTTCAATCGTGAATTTTTATCTTTAGACAAACGATTTATCTTTAATCTGATCAAGGCGGGACTAGTAATGGCCGTCATTGTCAAGATTATTGTCAGTTTGTTTGCTGTTGGTACAACGATGACTCGAGTTCACAGTGTGATTTTAAATATTATTGCCATTCCTATTGGGGCATTAGTTTATTTAAAATTGTCCAAACATTGGAGAATGTTGACTAAAGAAGAATGGGAAATTTTACCAATGGGTAAATATCTCACCAAATTTATGAAAATTGAGGATTAATTATGAGACTAGATAAGTTTTTAAAAGTAAGCCGTATTATTAAGAGAAGAACTGTTGCTAAGGAGTTTGCCGATAACGGTCGTGCTACTATCAACGATCGTGTAGCCAAATCGTCTACTGATGTTGGTGTCGGGGATGTATTAGAATTACACTTTGGAGAAAGAACTATGAAAATTAGAATTCTCAATACCAAAGATACAACTAAGAAAAATGAATCAGCTGATATGTACGAAGAAGTCTAATCAAAAATTAGAAATAGATTAAAATTAACCATTTTATTATTCAAATAATTGCTTAAACTTGTTATACTCAAGGTAATCATTTCTAGGGGAGTAGTGGTATGGAAGTACGTAAATTAAATTCCAACGTTTCAGTCTTACAGCCAAAGAAATCTCAAACTCCTAATCATCGTAAAAATTACGTCAAGAAAGTTCATCGTCGGCGTATTTTGATGATAGGCATTATTTTTGTGATTATTTTGACTGTCTTTGGCGTTCAAATTTTTAATGCGCACCGAACTTACACTAATACAATGGAACAGATTGAAGTTAGCAAGCAAAAGCTAGACAAGCAAAAATCCACACAACAGGATTTAAAGCTCGAAGTGAGCCAGCTTCATAACACGAATTATTTGGAAAAATACATTCGTGAGAAGTACATGTATAGCAAACCGGGCGAACAAATTTATAATTTGCCAGATGATGTAAAAACCACTACGATTCAAAAATAGGGAAAGGAATTTTTTTTAATTAGATGACAGTTGAAGTAGGAGCTAAAACAGAAGGCAAAGTTACTGGAATTACAAATTTTGGGGCATTCGTTGACCTAGGAGAAGGACAAAGCGGAATGGTGCACATCAGTGAAATTGCCGATGGATACGTTAAAGATATCCATGATGTGCTAAGCATTGGCGATACAGTGAAAGTTTTAGTTCTTGGTGAAAGAAATCATAAAATTGCACTTTCAATTAAGCAAGCGTCAGACAAACCTAAGCCAAAGTATCATTCACATCGTTCACACGAGCGTAATGAAAGGAAACCACAACGTAAGCAAGAAAGCTTTGACGATATGATGTCAGGCTTCATGAAAGAAAGTGAAGAACGACTAAGTATCTTAAAGAAAAACACTGAAGGCAAACGTGGTGGTCGTGGCGGACGCCGTAGCTAATAATTTTATATGGTTGGGACTTGGTCTCAACCTTTTTTATTTCAGTGGAGGCAAGTATGGAATTAGACAATAAATTATTAGGAACCTTGCGCCAAAAACTCCAACGCTATCAAGCTAAGAAAGTTTTAGTGGCCGTATCCGGTGGCGTGGATTCGATGGTCTTATTACACGTTGTTGGCAGAGTTTTAGATCCAGACAATTTTGCGGTAGTTGACGTTGACCACGATTTGAGACCGGAAAGTGCCGACGAAGTAAAATTTGTCAAAAAGTATTGTGTTGAAAATGGTTATCAATTCTTTACTACCAAGTGGCGCAAAAAGCCTAAGGATGTTGGAATGGAAGCTGCAGCTAGGAGTTTTCGCTATGATTTCTTTAAGAAAGTTATGGCAAAAGGTAATTTTGATACGTTGCTGACGGCCCACCATAATAATGATTTGGCAGAAAACATTTTGATGAAAATGATTCGATCAGGCAATGCTTATGAGGTTGTCAGCTTAAAGGAACAACGTCCTTTTGGAACTGGTCAAATAGTCCGACCATTATTGGATTTTTCTAAACGCCAATTAGCTGAATATGCAGATATCCATGATATAAATCATGTCCAGGATGAAACTAATTTTGATAACATAACCATGCGTAACCGTTTGAGAAACAATATTTTCCCAGAATTACAAAAAGAAAACGGACAGTTGTTGAGTCATTTTCGCTTTTTTGACCAACAGCTGACAGCATTGATCAATTTGGCTAAAAAACAATTCATTTCGATTGAAAAAGCAATGGATTTAAGAGAAAATTCGCAGCAAATTATCGGACGAATAAAGCCAGTTTTACAATTGGATAAAGGCCAACAGACCTTGTTTTGGGGAAATTTCTTTACGAAGCGAAAATTAGATATTTCCATCAGTAATCGTCAAATCGATCAGATCATTGAAGTTTTAACTGGTGATCAAAGTAATGCTGCGGTTGATTTAGAAGATTCATGGCGTTTTATTCGTACTTACAATCAGTTTGTTATAAAAAAAGCTACACCGACTAATTTTGAAACAATTGATGTTAAACTAAATCAGACTATTACTTTTAATGGAAAAAAAATAAAAATTACGAATGATGACTCAGGTACGTTAGTTGTTGACAAAATCCCCCAGACAATCACGTTAAGAACGCGTCGTGATGGGGATAAGTTGCTTCTTTCTAATGGAAAACATCAAAAATTGAGTAAACGATTTATTAATGAAAAAATACCTGAATATGAACGTAAAAATTATTTAGTTTTATTATTTGATAATCAGATAGTTTGGGTTGAAAAAATTTATAATATGAGTGATTATTTAAAAAAAGGTAATAAACATTACAAAATTAACTTTGTTGAGGTAAAAGAATGAATTCAGATATCGAAAAGATTTTGGTTTCGAAAGAAGAGATCCAAAAGGCTAATGCTCGTTTAGGAAAAGAATTAACTGAGGAGTATCGTGGTAAGAATCCGTTGTTTGTTTGTATCTTGCGTGGTGCAGCAATGTTTATGATGGATTTGGTTAAGAATATCGATATTAAAATGGAATACGATTTTATGGATGTTTCTAGTTATGGTGGCGAAAATACGATGTCAACTGGTGACGTTAGAATCATTAAAGATTTGGATACGTCATTACGTGGACGTGATGTAGTCATTGTTGAAGATATTATCGATACTGGTTATACATTGGATAGATTGACTGAGTTGTTTAATGCCAGACATGCTAACTCAATTAAAATTGTTTCCTTTTTAGATAAACCTGCTCGAAGAATCAAACATGTTGACGTCGATTACATTGGTGTACAAATTCCAGATGAATTCGTTGTTGGTTATGGAATGGATTATAATGAGCAATATCGTAATTTACCTTATGTTGGGGTTTTAAAACCAGACGTATATAGTACAAAATAATTTAGATAGAGTTACAATTATTATTGTGTTAATGTTCACCAATGTTACAATATGTAACGTCTAAGTAATTAGGAGGAAATGTATGAAAAATAATCGAAATAGGTTAATTAACAATAGCCTGTTTTACATCTTGCTCTTTGTTGTTTTGGTTCTTGCAGCAAGTTGGTTTGCTGGTGGTCAATCCTCAGACCAATCAAAGACATTAAGCCAAGACCAATTCATCACACAATTGAAGCAAGGCAAAGTGAAGAGTTTCAAATTGGAACCTATCGGAGGGGCTTATCAAGTTACTGGTGAATACAAGAAAGCTCAAAAGGCTGATACTACACGTTCCGTGTCATTATTTAGCCGTTCTCAAAGCACTGGTTCTAGTGAAGTAACTTCATTTAGTTCAACTGTTTTGCCTAATAATGATACGTTAAAGAGAATCAATAACGCTGCGACTGCCAAGGGAGTTAAGACGACTGCGGCTCCTAAATCACAGTCCGGTCAATGGATTTCTTTGATTTTGACGGTGATTGTTCCGTTTGCATTATTCTTCTTTATAATCTTTGCAATGATGGGTCGAGGAGGCCAAGGTGGCGGTGCTAACCGTGTAATGAACTTCGGTAAATCCAAGGTTAAACCTCAAGATCCAAAGAAAAATAAAGTTAGATTTTCTGATGTTGCCGGTGCTGAAGAAGAAAAACAAGAACTTGTTGAAGTTGTTGAATTTCTAAAAGACCCAAGGAAATTTGTTTCTTTGGGTGCCAGAATCCCATCAGGTGTTCTTCTTGAGGGTCCTCCCGGGACTGGTAAAACTTTACTAGCTAAGGCTGTTGCTGGTGAAGCCAAAGTTCCGTTTTATTCAATCTCTGGTTCAGACTTCGTTGAAATGTTCGTTGGTGTTGGTGCATCACGTGTTCGTGACTTGTTTGAAAACGCCAAAAAAGATGCTCCATCAATCATCTTTATCGATGAAATTGATGCCGTTGGTCGTCAACGTGGTTCCGGTACCGGTGGTGGTAACGATGAACGTGAACAAACGCTTAACCAATTATTGATTGAAATGGATGGATTTACTGGTAACGAAGGTGTCATCGTTATGGCTGCTACTAACCGTTCCGATGTGCTTGATCCAGCGTTACTACGTCCAGGTCGTTTCGATAGAAAGATCCTTGTTGGTCGTCCAGACGTCAAGGGTCGTGAAGCTATTCTTAAAGTTCATGCTAAGAATAAGCCATTCACAGACGATGTTGATTTGAAAGCTATTGCTCAACAAACTCCAGGTTTTGCTGGTGCTGATCTTGAAAACTTACTTAACGAAGCTGCTCTAGTTGCTGCAAGACGTGGTAAGCAAAAGATTGATCCAACTGATCTTGATGAAGCTGAAGACCGTGTTATCGCTGGTCCTGCTAAGAGAAACCGTGTTGTTCCTGAAAAAGAACGTCATACGGTTGCTTATCACGAAGCTGGACATGCTTTGATTGGTTTGGTCTTGAGTGATTCTCGAGTAGTTAGAAAGGTTACGATTGTTCCTCGTGGACGTGCTGGCGGTTACGCTATCATGCTTCCTAAGGATGATCAAAACCTTGCTACTAAGAAAGAATTAAATGAACAAATTACTGGTTTGCTTGGTGGACGTACGGCTGAAGAGTTAATCGTTGGTCAACCATCATCCGGTGCTTCAAATGACTTTGAGCAAGCTACTCAAATTGCTCGTACTATGGTTACTGAATATGGTATGACAGACAAGCTTGGTACTGTTCAACTTGAAAAGAATGGACAACCATTCAGTGGTGGTAACTATCGTCAATTGCCTTCATACTCTGAAGACACTGCCAAAGCTATCGACCAAGAAGTTAAACGCATTATCGATGAAGATCACGAACGTGCTCGAGAAATTCTTGAAACACATCGTGAACAACATAAGATTATTGCCGAGGCCTTGTTGAAGTACGAAACACTTGATGAAAAGGAAATCTTGAGCTTGTACAAGACAGGTAAGATGCCTGCTAATGATGCTAACCAAGAATTCCCAAGTGAAAGTGCTGCTACTTTTGAAGAAGCTAAGAAAGCTGCTGAAGCAAAAGATGCTGCCAAACAAAAAGCTGAAGAATCAAACAAAGAGGAAAATGCCAAGTCAGAAACAACTGCTGATGACACTACATTCCCTTCTGAAAAAGATGATCAACCAAAGAATGATTCATCTGATACAAACGATTCAACAGAAAATTCTGATAGTAATTCAGATAGCAATAAAGATAATAATAGTGATAATTAATAATATAAGAAAAAGCGACTCTTATGGAGTCGCTTTTTTGAACGGAGGAAATAAATATGACAGATACATTAACAAAAGCTGTTTCAACTAACGGTAAGTTTAGAGCTTACGTTGTTAATGCCACACAAACCGTTCAAGAAGCTCAAAAAAGACACGACACTTGGAGAAATTCTAGTGCTGCTCTTGGAAGAACTTTGATTGGTTCAATGCTTGTTGCAACGTCAACTTTGAAAGAAGACGAAGTATTAACAACTCGTATTCAAGGCAATGGCCCAGTTGGTGCAATTGTGGTCGATGCTAACGCTAAAGGTTATGTCAAAGGTTATATTACTAACCCACATATCAGTTTGAAGGCTAGAGAAGACGGTCATATTAATGTCAAGGCAGCTGTTGGAACAGACGGTACTTTGAGCATTACTAAAGACTTACATCTAAAAGCTCCTTTTACTGGTTCAGTTCCTTTGGTTTCAGGAGAAATCGGTATGGACTTTGCTTACTATATGGCCAAATCTGAACAAATTCCTTCAGCAATTGGTGTTTCAGTTTTTGTGACACCTAATGAAACTGTTGGTGCAGCTGGTGGCTTCTTGGTCCAAACACTTCCTGGTGCAAGTGATAAAGATATTGCCAAAATTGAAGCTAATCTGAAGACTATTCCTAATTTGTCAACATTGCTGAATGAAGGTTTGAGCAACAAGGACATCATGGAAAAAGTCATGAATGGTATTGAAATGAAGTATTTGGAAGAAATGCCAGTTGGATTCAAATGCGATTGTTCTAAAGAAAGATTTTCTAAATCATTAGCAACCTTACAAAAATCAGAATTAGAGAATATGATCAAAGAAAATCATGGTGCTGAAGCAGTTTGCAAATTCTGTGGTAACAAATATCAATTTAGTGAAGCCGATCTAAAAGAAATTATTGCCCAACAAGGTTAATCATATTTGCCATGTCAATAGATAATTTGTTATTATTTGACGTTGTAGTTGAATGATCAGAGGTAAACGTATGGAATGGAAAATAGGCAATGTGACGATACCAAACCAAATCGTCGTTGCCCCAATGGCGGGTGTTACTAATTCAGCCTTTCGGGTGACAGCAAGAGAATTTGGCGCCGGTCTGGTCGTTTGTGAAATGATCAGTGGCGAAGGTATCAAATATCATAATGCTAAAACTTTAGGCATGCTTTTCGTCGATCCCAAGGAACATCCCGTAAGCATTCAAGTTTTTGGAGGCAATACAGAAACCTTAGTCAATGCGGCTAGATTTGTGGCTGAGAATACTGGTGCTGATATTATTGATATTAATATGGGATGTCCGGTCAAGAAAGTTACTAAAACAGGTGCTGGTTCTACATGGTTACAAGATCCTGACAAGTTATACAAGGCAGTTAAAGCAGTCAGTTCAGCAATTGACAAGCCGTTGACCGTAAAAATGCGCACTGGCTGGGATAGTGATCATATCTTAGCTGTTGAAAATGCTTTGGCGGCTCAAGAAGCTGGTGCCAGTGCTATTGCCATGCATGGTCGAACCAAAGCTCAAATGTATTCTGGACATTCTGATTGGGAACTTCTACATGAAGTAGCCCAACGAATTTCAATCCCTTTTATGGGAAATGGTGATGTTAAAACGCCACAAGATGCTAAATACATGTTAGATCAAGTTGGAGCCGATGCAGTGATGGTTGGACGAGCAGTCTTGGGTAACTTGTGGAGATTGAATGCTATGAACCACTATTTGGAAACTGGCGAGCTTTTGCCAGAACCAACTGTGGCAGAAAAAATTAATATAGCTAAACTTCAACTCCAACGTCTGGTAGACTTAAAAGGTGAGCATGTTGGTGTTCCAGAATTTCGTCAACAAGCAGCATATTATCTAAAGGGGATTCCCCGTGCAGTTAGAACTCGTGCTAAAGTAATGGAAGAAGACTCCATGCAAGCAGTGTTCGATACGCTAGATCAATTTGTTGAAAGTTATGAAGCAAGAGAAGCGAAATCTACAAAAAATCAGTAGACAGGGGGAAAAATTTTGAGTAACGAAAATAACAAGAAGCAACCAACAAAAGAAGAGATCAAGAAGAAGAGAGTCATGAATGACCAACTAAGGGTCAGACGTGAAAAACTTCAAGAACTTTATGATGAAGGTGTCGATCCATTTGGTTCTAGATTTGAAAGAACTGCTTTGGCACAAGAAATTCATGACAAGTACGGTGATGAAGACAAGGAAGTTCTTGAAGAACAAGATTTGCCTTGCGTAATTGCTGGTCGTATGATGTCAAAACGTGGTAAAGGTAAAGTTGGTTTTGCTGATCTACGTGATAGAAGTGGAAAAATTCAAATTTATGTTAGAAAAGATGTTGTCGGTGAAGAAAACTACCACATCTTCAAACGTGCTGATATCGGTGATCATCTAGGTATTCATGGTGAAATCATGAAGACAGATATGGGTGAATTAACTGTAAAGGCTACACACGTTACAATGTTAGCCAAGTCATTGCGTCCATTGCCTGATAAATTCCATGGTTTAACTAATGTTGAACAAATTTATCGTCAAAGGTACTTGGACTTGATCGCCAACCAAGATAGTTTTGATCGTTTCAAGAAACGTACTAAGATTATCTCAGCTGTTCGTGAATATTTGGATAACGAAGGCTTCTTATCAGTTGAAACTCCTGTTCTAAATACTCAAGCTGGTGGTGCCAGTGCACGTCCATTTATCACACACCACAATGCTTTGGATATGCAAATGTATCTTCGTATCGCTTTGGAATTGCCATTGAAGAGATTAATCGTTGGTGGTTTCGAACGTGTTTATGAAATCGGTAGAGCTTTCCGTAATGAAGGTTTGGATACACAACATAACCCTGAATTTACATCATTGGAAACATATGCTGCATACTGGGATATGACTGATGTTATGAAAGAAGTCGAAGGAATCTTTAGACATGCCGCTCAAAAAGCTAATGGTACACAAATCGTTAGTTACCAAGGTGAAGAAATTGATTTGAGCAAGCCTTTCAGACGTCTCAAGATGGTTGATGCTATCAAGGAACAAACTGGAGTAGACTTCAGTCAAGATATGACTCTAGAAGATGCTAGAAAGATAGCTGATGAAAAAGGCGTTCACTACGAAAACTTCTGGGGTGTTGGTCACATCATCGCTGAATTCTTCGAAGAATTTGTTGAAGATACTTTGAAAGAACCAACATTCATTTATGAATATCCACTTGAAGTTTCACCTTTGGCTAAGAAGAACAAGGAAAATCCTAATTTCACTGATCGTTTTGAAGTTTACATTCTCGGTCATGAATATGGAAATGCCTTTACAGAATTGAATGATCCAATCGACCAAAAACAACGTTTTGAAGCACAAGCTAAAGAACGTGAAAATGGTAATGACGAAGCCGAACACATCGATAACGATTACGTTGAAGCCATGGAATATGGTATGCCACCAACTGGTGGACTAGGTATCGGTATTGATAGATTGGTTATGTTGTTAACTGATGCACCATCAATTCGTGATGTCATCTTGTTCCCAACTATGAGACCTGAAGACAATACTAATAATGAAGAATAATTAAACTAAAGCTAGGCCGTTGGTCTGGCTTTTTTTGTACCCTCATAGTCTAGGTAAAAAAATACAAAATTTTCGTTGACAACTTTTATAGGCAAAAGGTATACTAATATAGTTGTTTCAAACGAGAAACACTATGGAGGATTAGCTCAGCTGGGAGAGCATCTGCCTTACAAGCAGGAGGTCACAGGTTCGATCCCTGTATCCTCCATTAAGCAAAATGCTTAGTGGATTTATTAAGTTTTTTGCGGGTGTGGCGGAATTGGCAGACGCGCTAGATTTAGGTTCTAGTGTCCTTTGGACATGAAGGTTCAAGTCCTTTCACCCGTATTAAATTAGTCTTGCAAAAAGATTGATTTATGTGTATTATGTTAAATGTTGTTTGGCATAATGCCGACTTAGCTCAGTTGGCAGAGCATCTGTCTTGTAAACAGGGGGTCGGAGGTTCGAATCCTCTAGTCGGCATTTACATAATGCGGAAGTAGTTCAGTGGTAGAACATCACCTTGCCATGGTGGGGGTCGCGGGTTCGAATCCCGTCTTCCGCTTCAGAGAATTTGAAAGTAAAAAAGGGTAATTAATTCTGATAAAGAATTGATTACCTTTTTTCGTTCTCTAAGAATTGTTCAAAAAGGCAATCTAAAATTCCTATATTAACTTCAGGAATGTGTTAGGATTCTAATTGAGAACAATTATTAGTAAGGTAATTGAATATTATTATTAATTTGAAGTGAATAAGTTAAATTAATTGCTTTTTTTGAAAACACAATTATACTTTCTAAACAGACACTTAAAAAGTAGAGGTAACGTTAATGGACAAAGTATTTACCGAAAGCGCCAAGAATGCACTTGTTTTAGCTCAAGAACGTGCTAAAGCATTTCATCACAATGCTGTTGGAACTGAGCATATTTTACTTGGTCTAACAATGGAAAATGATGGTATTGCCGGTATTACTTTGAGAGATCTAGCTGTAAGTGATCGAGATGTTGAAGAGGAGATTGAACATCTGACAGGTTATGGGGATGTCTCATCTAATACTGCTAAAGGAATTTACCTACCATATTCTCCTAAGGGACAATTGATTTTAAGTGCAGCCCAAGAAGTTTCTGACGTATACAAGTCAAATCGTGTCGGAACAGAACACATTTTGTTAGCAATTCTTGATGACGCTGATAATTTAGCGAATAGAATTTTGGTTAACTTAGGACTTAGTTTGGCTAAAACCAAATCATTGCTTCTTTCTAAGATGGGAATGTCCAACAAGGCAGCTCGTCGTGGTTTTGCAGCCAATTTATCCGATAAACAAAGAAAGACTCAAGGACAAGCTAAGGGCAAAGGTGGTACACCAACACTTGATTCCTTAGCTCGTGACTTGACGAAGATGGCTAAAGACAATCAAATCGATCCTGTCATTGGTCGTCAAAAAGAAGTTGAAAGAACTATCCAAATCCTTAGTCGTCGTACTAAGAATAATCCTGTTTTAGTAGGTGAACCTGGTGTTGGTAAAACTGCTATCGCTGAAGGGTTAGCTATTAGCATTGTCAAAAAGGAAGTTCCTTTTGATATGCAAAACAAACGTATCATGATGCTTGATATGGGTTCATTAGTTGCCGGTACTAAGTATCGTGGTGAGTTTGAAGATCGACTTAAAAAAATTATTCAAGAAATTTATGAAGATAAGCACGTAATTTTATTCATTGATGAATTGCATACCTTGATTGGTGCCGGTGGTGCTGAAGGTGCTATTGATGCTTCTAATATTTTGAAGCCAGCATTAGCTCGTGGTGAATTGCAATTGATTGGTGCCACAACTTCAAATGAATATCAAAAATACATTGAAAAAGATACTGCCTTGGAACGTCGTTTTGCTAAGGTTTATGTTGAAGAACCTAGTGCTAAGGATTCTGTTAAGATTCTAGAAGGCTTACGTCCTAGATATGAACAACATCATGGTTTAACTATTTCTGACGAAGCAGTTGAAGCAGCTGTTCGTCTCTCAACTCGTTATCTAACAAATCGTTTCTTGCCTGATAAGGCCATTGACTTGATGGATGAAGCTTCTGCTAAAGTTAGAATCCACAATGTATCTAAGAATAATAAGTTAGAAGAATTGACTGATCAATCCATGCAATTGATCAACGATAAGAACAATGCTATCTTAGATCAAGACTTTGAGAAGGCTGCTAAGATTCGTGAAGAAGAACAAAACGTTCAAGCACAACTTGCTAAACTCAAGAATAAGAAATCTACTAGCAAGAAACCAGTAGTTACAGCTGACGACATTGCCGAAGTAATCGCTGAGTGGACTGGAGTTCCAGTTAAACAAATTACTCGTAAGGAAAGTGAGAAATTACTTAACCTTGAAAAAGAACTCCACAAGCGTGTTATTGGTCAAGATACTGCTATCAGTGCCGTATCTCGTGCTATTCGTCGTGCTAGAAGTGGTATGAAAGATCCAAATCGTCCAATCGGTTCATTTATGTTCTTAGGACCTACTGGTGTAGGTAAGACTGAATTGGCTAAGTCAATCGCCGAAGTTATGTTTGGTTCAGAAGACAATATGATTCGTGTTGATATGTCTGAATACATGGAACAGTACAGTACTTCTAAATTGATTGGTTCAGCTCCAGGCTACGTTGGTTTCGATGAAGGTGGACAATTGACTGAGAAGGTTAGAAATGAACCTTATTCAGTTGTTTTACTAGATGAAGTTGAAAAAGCTCATCCTGACGTCTTCAATATCTTATTGCAAGTCCTCGATGACGGTATCTTAACTGATGCCAAGGGACGTAAAGTCGACTTTAGAAATACAATTATCATTATGACTTCTAACTTAGGTGCTAGAGCCTTGAATGAAGAAAAAGAAGTTGGCTTTGGTGCTAAAGACGTTCACGATGACTTCAAAGAAATGCAAGAACGTATCGATGCTGAAATGAAGAAGTTCTTCCGTCCAGAATTCTTGAACCGTGTTGATGAAACAATCGTCTTCAAGGCTTTGAACAAAGAACAACTTAAAGCAATTGCTAAGATTATGAGTAGCAATCTTGAAAAACGCTTGGCCGAAAGAGATATCAAGCTAGTAATTTCTCCAACAGCTTACAGTGATTTAGTTAAAGATGGCTACAATCCAGAATATGGTGCTCGTCCAATGAGAAGAACCATCCAAAGAGAAATTGAAGATCCAGTCAGTGAACAACTCTTAATGGGTAAAGTTAATGCTGGTGATACGATCAAGGTTGGTTCTAAGAAGGGCAAGCTAACAATCAATATTGCTAAACCAGAAAATAAAAAAACTCTAACTCATCAAAAATAATTTCCAACTATTGACAAGATGAGACTGTCAGAGTATTATGTTTTTTGAGATTCAAAGTTCAAATCGCATATCACGATCTATTGTCCGTGGTTATGCTAAATAAAAAACGCAAAAATAGATTTTTTGATTCTATTTTTGGTTTTTTTTTGCCTAAAAATAGGTTAAAAAACCGTTTTCAAGCAAATTGTAATCAAATTGTAATATTTGAGATGTGATTTGAACAAATTAAATGTTGAGGTGAAAAATTTGACTTATCATAACGTTAATTATGGTGCACACCGTGTTCGTCGTAGTTATGCGAAGATCAAGGAAGTACTTCCTTTGCCAAATTTGATTGACATCCAAACAAATTCTTACAAGTGGTTCTTAGATGAAGGACTAAAAGATATGTTTGACGATATTATGCCAATCGATGACTTTGCGGGAAACCTTTCTTTGGAATACGTCGATTACAAGTTGCTCGAACCAAAATATACTGTTGAAGAAGCTAGAGCACATGATGCAAACTTCTCAGCACCATTACACGTAACTTTGAAATTGACAAATCATGAAACTGGTGAAATTAAGACACAAGATGTCTTCTTTGGTGATTTCCCAATCATGACAGATGAAGGAACTTTCATCATCAACGGTGCTGAACGTGTTATTGTTTCTCAATTAGTACGTTCTCCTGGTATTTATTACAATCAAGATACTGATAAAAATGGTCGTATAAACTATGGTACAACTGTTATCCCTAACCGTGGTGCATGGTTGGAATATGAAACAGATGCTAAAGGTATCGGTTATGTAAGAATCGATAGAACTAGAAAATTGCCTATTTCTGAATTAGTTAGAGCTCTTGGCTTTGGTGAAGACTCAGAAATTCTTGATATTTTTGGTGAAAACGATACTTTGAACCTAACACTTGAAAAAGATGTTCATAAAGAAGCAACTGACTCACGTGTTGAAGAAGCTTTGAAGGATATCTATGAAAGACTTCGTCCTGGTGAACCAAAGACTGCAGATAGTTCTCGTTCATTACTATATGCTAGATTCTTTGACCCACGTAGATATGACTTAGCTCCTGTTGGTCGTTACAAGATCAATAAGAAGTTAAATCTTAAGACAAGACTTCTTAACAAGACTTTGGCTGAAACACTTGCTGACCCAGATACTGGTGAAGTTATTTTAGCTAAGGATACATTGCTTGATCGTGATGCAATGAAGAAATTGAGTCCATATCTTGATAGAGACGATTTCAAGACTATTACTATGACTCCTTCAGACGAGGGTGTTCTAACAGACCCAATTACTATTCAAACAATTAAGATTTATTCAGAAGCTGACAATGAAAAAGTTGTTAATATTATTGGTAACGGTCATATTCCTGAAGAAAACCGTACAATTACACCAGCTGATATTTTAGCCGGTATTAACTACTTCTTGAACTTGAAAGAAGACATCGGTACTACAGATGATATTGATCACTTGGGTAACCGTCGTATCCGTTCTGTCGGTGAATTGCTACAAAACCAATTCCGTATTGGTTTGTCACGTATGGAACGTGTTGTACGTGAAAGAATGTCAATTCAAGACTCAGCAACTGTTACACCTCAACAATTGATCAACATTAGACCTGTTGTAGCTTCAATCAAGGAATTCTTTGGTTCATCACAATTGTCACAATTCATGGATCAAACAAACCCACTTGGAGAACTAGAACACAAGCGTCGTCTATCAGCCCTTGGACCTGGTGGTTTGACTCGTGACCGTGCCGGATATGAAGTTCGTGACGTTCACTATACTCACTATGGTCGTATGTGTCCTATTGAAACACCTGAAGGACCTAATATCGGACTTATTAATAACTTGGCTTCATACGCTATCATCAACAAGTATGGTTTCATCGAAACACCATATCGTCGTGTTTCATGGGATACTCACAAAGTAACTGACAAGATTGATTACTTAACTGCTGATGAAGAAGATAACTACGTTGTTGCTCAAGCTAATACACCATTAAACGATGATGGTTCATTTGTTGAAAACACAATTTTGGCTCGTCATAAAGATGACAACATCGAAACTACTCCAGAAAAAGTCGATTACATGGACGTTTCTCCTAAGCAAGTAGTTTCTGTTGCTACTGCATGTATTCCTTTCTTGGAAAACGATGACTCGAACCGTGCCTTGATGGGTGCCAACATGCAACGTCAAGCTGTTCCTTTGATCAATCCACATGCACCATTAGTTGGTACTGGTATGGAATACATTGCTGCCCATGATTCTGGTGCTGCTTTGCTTGCTGACCACAGTGGTGTTGTTGAATACGTTGATGCTAAGAAAGTTACTATCAAACGTGACGAAGATGGCACAACTGACGATTACAAGATCACTAAGTTCCGTCGTTCAAATAATGGTAAGTCATATAACCAAAGACCTATCGTTCACAAGGGTGAAGAAGTTAAGAAGGGTGAAATCATTGCCGATGGTCCTGCCATGGAAAATGGTGAATTAGCTCTTGGTCAAAACCCACTTATCGCCTTCATGACATGGAATATGTATAACTATGAAGATGCGATCGTTCTTTCAGAAAAATTAGTTCGTGAAGATGCATATACTTCAATCCATATTGAAGAGTATGAATCAGAAGCACGTGATACTAAACTTGGACCTGAAGAAATCACACGTGAAATTCCTAATGTTGGTGAAGATTCATTGAAGGATCTTGACGAATTCGGAATTATCCGTATTGGTGCTGAAGTTCGTGATGGTGATATCTTAGTTGGTAAAGTTACACCTAAGGGTGTTACAGAATTATCAGCCGAAGAAAGACTATTGCACGCTATCTTTGGTGAAAAGGCTCGTGAAGTTCGTGATACTTCACTTCGTGTACCACATGGTGGTGGCGGAATTATCCAAGACGTTAAAGTCTTTACTCGTGAAGCCGGAGACGAACTTGATCCTGGTGTTAACATGTTAGTTCGTGTTTACATTGCTCAAAAGCGTAAGATTCAAGTTGGTGACAAGATGGCCGGACGTCACGGTAACAAAGGTACTGTTTCAATCGTTGTTCCTGAAGAAGATATGCCATACATGCCAGATGGTACTCCAGTAGATATCCTATTGAATCCAATGGGTGTTCCATCACGTATGAATATCGGACAAGTTCTAGATCTTCACTTAGGTATGGCTGCTAGAAAACTTGGTATCCACGTTACAACACCTGTTTTCGATGGTGTAACTAACGATGAACTTTGGGACATTGTTAAAGAAGCTGATATGGATTCAGATGGTAAGTCAATCCTTTATGATGGACGTACTGGTGAACCATTCAAGAACCGTGTTGCTGTTGGTGTCATGTACTACTTGAAACTAGCTCACATGGTTGATGATAAACTTCATGCTCGTTCAATCGGACCATACTCACTAGTTACTCAACAACCACTTGGTGGTAAAGCACAATTTGGTGGACAGAGATTTGGTGAAATGGAAGTTTGGGCCCTTGAAGCTTATGGTGCCGCTTATACATTGCAAGAAATCTTAACATACAAGTCTGATGATATTGTTGGACGTGTTAAGACTTATGAAGCTATCGTTAAGGGTGAAAGTATTCCAAAACCTGGTGTTCCTGAATCATTCCGTGTTCTTGTCAAAGAACTACAAGCCTTAGGACTAGATATGAAAGTTCTAGACTCACATAAGAAAGAAATCGAACTTAGAGATATGGATGAAGATGATGATACAGTAAGCATCGACGCTCTATCTAAGTTTGCTAAACAACAAGAACAAAAACGCGCTGAAGAAGAAGCTAAGAAACTCGAAGCATCTAAAGATTCAGCTGAGTCAACTAGTACAAAATCAGAAAACTAGTTAAAACTTTAGGGAGGTTACCTTTTGATAGACGTTAATAAATTCGAAAGTATGCAAATTGGTTTAGCATCTCCGGATAAGATTCGTAGTTGGTCTTATGGGGAAGTTAAAAAGCCAGAAACTATCAACTACCGTACTTTGAAACCAGAAAAAGATGGTCTATTCGATGAAAGAATTTTCGGACCAACTAAAGACTGGGAATGTGCCTGTGGTAAGTACAAGCGTATCCGTTATAAGGGTATTGTTTGTGACCGCTGTGGTGTTGAAGTTACTCGTTCAAAAGTTCGTCGTGAACGTATGGCTCATATCGAACTAGCAGCCCCAGTATCACACATCTGGTACTTTAAGGGTATCCCATCACGTATGGGACTTGTTTTGGACATGAGTCCAAGAAACTTGGAAGAAGTTATCTACTTTGCATCATACGTAGTTATCGATCCAGGTGAAACAGATCTAGAAAAGAAACAACTATTAACTGAAACAGAATATCGTAAGAAACGTGAAGAATTTGGCGACAAGTTCGTTGCTAAGATGGGTGCTGAAGGTATCCGTGATTTACTTAGCCAAGTTGATATGGATGCTGAAGTTAAAGAATTGCGTGATACATTGAAGTCCGCTCAAGGACAAAAACGTACACGTGCTATCAGACGTTTGGATATCTTAAGTGCTTTCCAAAAATCAGGTAACAAACCTGAATGGATGGTAATGGAAGCAATTCCCGTTATCCCACCTGATTTACGTCCAATGGTTCAACTTGAAGGTGGCCGTTTTGCCACTTCCGATTTGAACGATTTGTACCGTCGTGTTATTAACCGTAACAACCGTTTGAAGAGATTGTTAGACTTGCACGCTCCAAGTATCATTGTTCAAAATGAAAAGAGAATGTTGCAAGAAGCTGTCGATGCTTTGATTGATAATGGTCGTCGTGGCCGTCCTGTTACAGGTCCTGGTAACCGTCCATTGAAGTCACTTTCACACATGCTTAAAGGTAAGCAAGGACGTTTCCGTCAAAACTTACTTGGTAAACGTGTTGACTACTCAGGACGTTCAGTTATCGATGTTGGTCCTACACTTAAGTTCTATCAATGTGGACTTCCACGTGAAATGGCTTTGGAATTGTTCAAACCATTCGTTATGCATGAACTTGTAAAGAGAGAAATTGCTTCTAACGTTAAAAATGCTAGAAGAAAGATCGACAGACAAGATGATGACATTTGGGATGTACTAGAAGACGTTATCAAAGAACGTCCAGTACTTCTTAACCGTGCCCCTACACTTCACAGACTTGGTATTCAAGCCTTTGAACCTGTATTGGTTGATGGTAAATCAATGCGTTTGCACCCACTAGCTTGTGAAGCTTACAATGCCGATTTTGATGGGGATCAGATGGCTATCCACGTTCCTCTATCAGACGAAGCTCAAGCTGAAGCTCGTATGTTGATGCTAGCTGCTCACCATATTCTTGCTCCTAAAGATGGTAAGCCTATCGTTACTCCTTCACAGGATGTTGTTTTAGGTAACTACTATCTAACAATTGAAACAAGACATATGACTGGTGAAGGTAAGATCTTCAAGGATGCCAACGAAGTACAAACAGCACTTCTAAATGGTGATGTTCACTATCACACAAGAATTGGTATCGCTGTAGACTCAATGCCTAACAAACCATTCAAGGATGAACAAAGAGATAAGGTTATGATTACTTCAGTTGGTAAGGTAATCTTTAACGAAATTCTTCCTGAAGATTTCCCATATTTGAATGAACCAACTGATGACAACTTGATGCACGGTGTTCCTGATAAATACTTCCTTGGTAAAGGTGAAGATATTCATCAACGTCTTGACGAAATGGATCTAGTAGACCCATTGAAGAGTGGTTATCTATCAGATATCATCGCTCAAGTCTTCAAGATTTACCGTGTTCAAAGAACTTCATCACTACTTGATGATATGAAGGAATTAGGTTACACAATCTGTACACTTTCTGGTTTGACAGTTGGTGTTACTGATGTTCCTAACTTAACTCAAAAACCTGAAATCATCGAAAAAGCCCACAAACAAGTTGCTTCAATTTCTAAGCAATTCCGTCGTGGTCTTATCACTGACTCAGAACGTCACGACCGTGTTATCAGTGTTTGGAACGATACAAAGGATGAAATTCAACAATTGTTGATCGACTCATTTGATCCTACAAACCCTATTTCAATGATGTCTGACTCTGGTGCTCGTGGTAACATTTCAAACTTTACTCAGCTAGCTGGTATGCGTGGACTTATGGCTGCCCCTAATGGTGGTATGATGGAAATCCCTGTTATTTCCAACTTCCGTGAAGGACTAACAGTTATGGAAATGTTCATGTCAACCCACGGTGCTCGTAAAGGTATGACCGATACAGCTTTGAAGACAGCCAACTCAGGTTACTTAACACGTCGTCTAGTTGATGTTGCTCAAGATGTTATCGTTCGTGAAGAAGATTGTGGTACTGATCGTGGTCTTGTTGTAAGTGCAATCACTGAAGGTACTGATATGATCGAACCATTGTATGACAGACTAGTTGGTCGTTATACACAAAAGACTGTCAAGGATCCTAAGACTGGTGAAGTTATCGTTCCTCGTGGTGTCTTGATGGACGAAGATATCGCTCAAAAGGTTGTTGACGCAGGTGTTACACACGTTACAATCCGTTCAGCATTCACATGTGATACAAAACATGGTGTATGTAAGAAATGTTACGGTAGAAACCTTGCTACTGGTGAAGAAGTTGAAATTGGTGAAGCTGTTGGTACTGTTGCCGCTCAATCAATCGGTGAACCTGGTACACAATTGACTATGAGAAACTTCCATACCGGTGGTGTTGCTGGTGGCGATGATATTACTCAAGGACTTCCTCGTGTTCAAGAAATCGTTGAAGCTAGAAATCCTAAAGGTCTTGCTGTTATTTCTGAAGTTGATGGTACTGTTACTGCAATCGACGAAAACCCAGCTGAACATACTAAGGAAATCACTGTTGAAGGTGATATCGATAAGAGATCTTATAGTGTACCTTACACATCAAGTGTTGCGGTTGCCGAAGGTGATCACGTTAAACGTGGTGGTAAGTTAACACAAGGTTCAATCGATCCTAAGGAATTGATCAAAGTTACAAACGTCCTACATACAGAAAACTATTTGCTTGCTGAAATTCAAAAAGTTTACCGTATGCAAGGTGTTGATATTTCTGATAAGCACTTTGAGGTTATGATTAGACAAATGCTTAGAAAGATTCGTATTCTTGATCCTGGTGACACAGATGTATTGCCTGGTCAATTAATGGATATTTCACAATTTACTGATCATAACCGTGAGACATTGTTCAATGGCGGTGTTCCTGCTACTGGACGTCCTGTTCTTCTTGGTATTACGAAGGCATCTCTTGAAACTAACAGTTTCTTGTCAGCTGCTTCCTTCCAGGAAACAACAAGAGTTCTTACAGATGCTTCAATCAGAGGTAAGAATGATCCACTTCTTGGCCTTAAGGAAAATGTTATTATTGGTAAACTTATTCCTGCCGGTACTGGTATGGCTAAGTACAACCATATGGAACCTAAGAAAGTCGGCCCTATGGCAGATAATTCTTTAAATGGTGCCTACACAATTTCTGACATCGAAGCTCAAATGAAAGCTGAAGATGCTGCTAAAGAAGAAAAGCATTAGTAAATAATAAAAGCCGATAGATTAATTTCTATCGGCTTTTTTTGTGATTTGTTGAGTAAATGACTTGTATTTAGCCCAGTGTTATCCTCTATAATAAGAGATATAAATTACTGAAAATAATTTGGGGGTTAATATTTTGCAAAAACAAGAATTATCTTATAAAGACACCAAATTTACTGTTGATACTTACTGGATTGATCCATTAGTAGATTATGAAGAACAAGTTGATCGACCAGTGGTTATTATTTGTCCTGGTGGAGGTTTCAAGTTCCATTCAGATCGTGAAGCCCAACCGATTGCTCTGAAGTTCAATTCAATTGGTATCCACGCTGTAGTACTACGTTATCAATTAGTAGACGATGATCACAGCGTTTATCCTTTATCATTGCAAGAAATGGCAACAACTTTGAATTGGTTGAAGACACAAGTTGAACATCATATTGATTTGAAGAAAGTTATTTTGATTGGCTTTTCAGCGGGTAGTCAAATTGTGGCTGATTTTAATTCCATCATGTTGGATCCAGAACAAAGGGAGAAGATCTTTACTGACGAATTAGAAGTAGAGCCTGCAGTCAATGTTATGGGTTATCCAGTTGTCGATATGACACTAGGTTGGCCTAAAGAAGATAGCTGGGCTATGAAGATTTCTCCAGATATTTATTATTGGCAAGCTCAAGAACACTTAACGAAGAATGGTAAACCAACTTTTATTTGGCAAACTGTTACTGATGAAGTAGTTCCGGTAATGAATTCAATTATTTATGCACAAAAAATGGATATGTTAAAGATTCCATATGAGTTGCATTTGTTTGGCTCAGGTAGTCATGGGTTGTCACTGGCAACTTACGTAACACAAAATCCTGGAGTAGCAAAGAATCTTAATGATTATGATGCTAAATGGTGGGAGCTTTGTGTCAACTGGCTTAAACTACAAAAGATTTTGCCTAAACATTAAATAAGAGAGCAGATAGATTATTCCTGTTGACCAAGTCAGGTAGGGAATGAATCTAAAAGCTCTTTTTTTGTACCAAAAATATTGAATCAAACAAAAGAAACAAGCTAATAACAATATGTATAAAAATGAATTTAAGCCAAAGAGTAATCCAATAATAGTTAAAACTTCGATGTCTCCTAATCCTAGGGGATATTTTTTATGCAATAGAATTAAAGTCAGGTAAATGGTCAAGGCTACTAACCAGTGAACATGATTGAAACGTAGAAGAAGGCTTGGAATCGCCAATAAATAAAAAATAGGGTAGACGTAACCAAAGAATGAATCACTGAATCCTGAAATAATCAGCATTACGAAAAATGACAAATACGAAAAGTCACCGATATATAAGAAGAAACACAGTAGTAAACCACCAGTAAATTCAAGGAATGGATTACTAAAATCAAGTTGATTTTTGCAAGAAATGCATTTACCATGAACAATGAAATAACCTATTATAGGTATAATTTCGAACCATCGTAGAATCCTACCGCAGTAGTCGCAATGAGAACGTCGAGAAAGACTGATCTGTGGGTAATCATGTGCAATAACTTTTAGAAAGGAGATAATGCAAGCTCCTAGTATGAAAAATAATAAGTATAAAAAGTATATCAATTTAACCACCTCATTAAAGATTACGTTGAAATGTGGATAACTTTTTAGAAAGGTTGCATTGACATGGCATTTTTAAGATGGTATTCTAATAGACGTGCTTTTATTGGCAGCAATATTAGTTTGTTTATTAAATATAAAGCTCATAACGTACGCCACTAACGTGGTTTATTATTTTACTCAAATATGAACCACCTGGATGTGTGTACTTAAATAATTAGGAGGAACTTTGAATGCCTACAATTAATCAATTAGTTCGCAAAGGCCGTAAGTCACAAACTTCAAAGTCTGATGCACCTGCATTGAACTACGGCTACAATAGTATGAAGAAAGTTGCCACAAAGAACCCAGCTCCACAAAAACGTGGTGTTGCAACTCGTGTCGGAACAATGACACCTAAGAAACCTAACTCTGCCCTACGTAAGTATGCCCGTGTTAGATTATCAAACCTTATTGAAGTAACAGCATATATCCCAGGAATTGGCCACAACCTACAAGAACACAGTGTTGTTTTAGTACGTGGTGGACGTGTAAAGGATCTACCTGGTGTTCGTTATCACGTTGTTCGTGGTGCCTTAGATACTGCCGGTGTTGATGGACGTATGCAAAGTCGTTCAAAATATGGTGCTAAGAAGCCTAAGAAATAACAATTAATTATTATAAAGAAATAATGTAATAACGGAGGAATTTAATATGCGTAAAGGTAGAGCTCCAAAACGTGATGTTTTGCCAGACCCAATGTACAACTCAAAGCTAGTAACTCGTTTGATTAACCATTTAATGTATGATGGTAAAAGAGGTACTGCTTCAACAATTTTATATCGTGCATTCGATATTATTAAGGATAAGACAGGTAACGAACCATTGGACGTGTTTGAAGAAGCAATGAACAATGTTATGCCTGTTCTTGAAGTTAAGGCTCGCCGTATCGGTGGTTCTAACTATCAAATTCCTATCGAAGTTCGTCCAGATCGTCGTACAACTCTTGGACTTCGTTGGATTACAAGCTATGCTCGTCTACGTGGTGAACACACAATGGACGAACGTCTAGCTAACGAAATTATGGATGCAGCTAACAATACTGGTGCTGCTGTTAAGAAACGTGAAGATACACATAAGATGGCCGATGCTAACCGTGCATTCGCTCACTATCGCTGGTAGGATCTAGTTTAAAACTAGTTAATTTGAGAGGAGAAACAATTTTTCATGGCTAATAAACGTGAATTTCCACTAGAAGATACCCGTAATATTGGTATCATGGCCCACATCGATGCCGGTAAAACTACAACTACAGAACGTATCTTGTACTATACTGGTAAGATCCACAAAATTGGTGAAACACATGATGGTGCTTCACAAATGGACTGGATGGCTCAAGAACAAGAACGTGGTATTACTATCACATCAGCTGCTACAACTGCTGAATGGAAGAACAACCGTATCAATATCATTGATACTCCCGGACACGTTGACTTCACAATCGAAGTTGAACGTTCACTCCGTGTTCTAGATGGTGCTATTACAGTTCTTGATGCTCAATCAGGTGTTGAACCACAAACAGAAAATGTTTGGCGTCAAGCCTCAACATATGGTGTTCCTAGAATCGTCTTTGTTAACAAGATGGATAAAATCGGTGCTAACTTTGACTACTCTGTAGAAACATTGCATGAAAGACTAGATGCTAACGCACATGCTATTCAAATGCCTATCGGTGCCGAAGACAAATTCGAAGGTGTTATCGACTTGATCGAAATGAAAGCCGATCTATACGACGAAGATGAATTAGGTACAAAATGGGATACAGTTGATGTTCCTGAAGAATATCGTGCTGAAGCTGAAAAGAAACGTTCAGAATTAATCGAATCTGTTGCTGATGTTGATGATGATATCATGGACAAGTACCTTGAAGGTGAAGAAATCAGTAACGATGAAATCCGTGCTGCTATTCGTAAAGCAACAATCAACTTGAAATTCTTCCCAGTTCTTGCAGGTTCTGCCTTCAAGAATAAGGGTGTTCAAATGTTGATGGATGCCGTTGTTGACTACTTACCATCACCACTTGATGTACGTCCTTATAAAGCTACAGATCCTAAGGATAATTCAGAAGTTGAACTTATGGCTGACGATGCAAAGCCATTTGCTGGTTTAGCATTTAAGATTGCTACTGACCCATTCGTTGGACGTCTAACATACATTCGTGTATACAGAGGTTCACTAGAATCAGGTTCATACGTTCTTAACGCAACTAAGAACAAACGTGAACGTGTTGGTCGTTTGCTACAAATGCACTCTAACCACCGTAAGGAAATCCCTGAAGTATTCTCTGGTGATATCGCTGCTGTTATTGGTTTGAAGAACACTACAACAGGTGATTCTCTAACAGATACTGACCACCCATTGATCCTTGAATCATTGGATATTCCAGATCCAGTTATCCAAGTTTCTATCGAACCTAACTCAAAGGAAGATAGAGATAAGATGGATGTTGCTATCCAAAAACTATCTGAAGAAGATCCTACTTTCCAAGCTGAAACAAATCCTGAAACTGGTGAAACATTGATCGCCGGAATGGGTGAATTGCACTTGGATATCATGGTTGACCGTATGAAACGTGAATTTAACGTTGCATGTAAGGTTGGTGAACCTCAAGTTGCTTACCGTGAAACATTTACACAACAAACAAGTGCTCAAGGTAAGTTCGTTCGTCAATCTGGTGGTAAAGGTCAATATGGTGATGTTTGGATTGAATTTACACCTAATGAAGAAGGTAAAGGCTTCGAATTCGAAGATGCTATCGTCGGTGGTGTTGTTCCTCGTGAATACATCCCTTCAGTAGAACAAGGATTGAAAGAATCAATGGAAAACGGTGTTCTTGCTGGATACCCATTGATCGATGTTAAGGCTAAGTTGTATGATGGTTCATACCACGAAGTCGATTCATCTGAAGCTGCCTTCAAGATTGCTGCTTCAATGGCTCTACGTAACGCTGCTAAGTCAGCTGGTGCTGTAATTCTTGAACCTATTATGAAGGTTGAAATTGTTACACCAGAAGATTACTTAGGTGATGTTATGGGACAAGTTACTGCTCGTCGTGGACGTGTTGAAGGTATGGAAGCACGTGGTAATGCACAACTTATCAATGCTTTCGTTCCACTTGCAGAAATGTTTGGTTACGCTACAACACTTCGTTCAGCAACACAAGGTCGTGGTACATTTACAATGACAATGGACCACTACGAAAAGGTTCCTAAGTCAATTCAAGCTGAAATCATTAAGAAAAATGGTGGAAACCCTGAAGACTAATTATTAATTTAGTAAATTAAAAAACGTAATGACAATCGTCGTTACGTTTTTTTTGTACAAAAAAATACTTCTCAATTAAGAGAAGTATCTATTAAACGACTTGTTTCTTCTATTATAAACTGATTTTAATAACAACAAGGCAATGACAATGAAGACTAAAGTTTCAATAATCGTTAATATATTGTCGGCTGTGGTGACTTTTTCAGACATCAGTTCTCCAGAAACACTAAATACTAGTGTATCTAATAAGAAGTGAATGATGACCGGTAAGTAGAACAGATCAGTATACAAGTAAATTCCGCACATCAACAAACCCATGCCAAAAGCGAAAACTACTTGCTCAATAGTACTTGCTAGGTTTTGTCCCGCGGAGAGATTACCTAAATGTAATAATCCAAAACATAAACTACTGATAATAGCTGCCCAAAAGACATGATAAGAATTGTTTTTGAAAGCTACTAATAAGATAGTTAAGAATGCATATCGGAAAAGTAACTCCTCAGCGATACCAGCTTCAAGTCCACTCAGAATGTATTGTGGTTTCAAATTGATGCCTGAGAAATTAAAGCGAAAAAATGAAGTTAAGATATTACCACTACCAAATGCGTTCCAAAGTACAAACCAAAGGCTAAAAATTAAAACCAAACTAAGAACAATCCAATTAACGTCATTTGACAGACGCATCTTAGGAAAACCATAACCCCAGCGTGTCATTAAAACTATGATTAAGATCATAAAGGTAATTCCACCGAGAAAACTTGAATTAGTGATTAAAGAAACAAATGGATTGAAGTAAAGAATTGTTCCATAGGTAATCAGACTCAAAGTACTCATGGAAAGCACTGCAAAACAATAAATACTGATCAATAGTTGCAATGATTTACTCTCAATTGTTCCAAAAAACACTCTGACATAAGGAATATAAATCACTAACATCGAAACGAGCATTAAAGCTAGTGAAGAAGGTAAGTTCCAATTGTATAGTCGCATGGAGACGTTAATTAAATAGTGATAAGATTCCGCAATCGTTACCGCTTGAAAGAATAGTTGAAAGATATAATTCATTCGATCGATTATTTTTTGAGGACTTGGTTTTAAATACAAAGCTAAGAGATTTAAAAATATAGGAACGAATAAATAAAGGTTCTTCGTCAAAGCACTGTACCAAAAAAAGATTAGTGCATTAAGGATAACTTGGACTTTAAACAAAATAAAATAACTTTTGTCTTTATTATTTCGTGAAAACCTGTTATTATAACTAAATTCGAGATTATTATTCAATTTACACCTCCACTACTTCTTTAGAGTATAGTTGAAAAACATTTTTTTAGAAAGCGTCTTTCATTTGAAAAAATACTTGATTTTACCTTGAAAATGTAGAGTTCATCGTGTAATATTATAAGAGTGCTTATTTCAGATAGAAGTATGTACAAAAGTGATATTGAAATAATATCGACGGCTTAGAAGTGAGAGGTTGCGACACACCCGGCCGCTTTGCCACGGCAGGGCTGGCGGATATTTTCACGGAGCCGGTCATCTTGAAAGAGACAAAAAGGAGGTAACCCCATGGCAAGTCAAAAAATTCGCATTCGTTTGAAGGCTTATGAACATCGTATTTTAGATCAATCAGCTGACAAAATTGTGGAAACAGCAAAGAGAACTGGAGCACAAATTTCAGGTCCAATTCCATTGCCTACAGAACGTTCACTATATACAGTGCTAGCATCACCACATAAGCACAAGGATTCTAGAGAACAATTCGAAATGCGTACACATAAGAGACTTATCGACGTTGTTAACCCAACAAAGAAGACGGTTGATTCACTAATGAAGTTGGATCTACCATCTGGTGTTGACATTGAAATCAAATTATAATCAATTAATTAAACAAAAATAAATTATTGGAGGTGCAAACATGGCCAGAAAAGGTATTCTTGGTAAAAAAGTCGGAATGACTCAAATTTTCACTGACAACGGAGAACTTGTTCCCGTAACAGTTGTTGAAGCAACACCAAACGTTGTTATGCAACTTAAGACAGTTGAAAATGATGGTTATGAAGCCGTTCAACTAGGTTTTGAAGATAGACGTGAAGTTCTATCAAACAAACCAGCCAAAGGTCATGCAGAAAAGGCAAACACAACTCCTAAACATTACATTCGCGAATTCCGCGATGTTGAAATGGGAGATTACGAATTAGGTGGCAACGTAACAGTTGATACATTTAATTCAGGTGATATTGTCGACGTTACAGGTACAACAAAGGGACACGGAATGCAAGGTAACATCAAGCGTTTTGGTCAAGCTCGTGGTCCAGAAACTCACGGTTCTAGATATCACCGTGTTGCTGGTTCAATGGGTGCCATCATTAACCGTGTATTCAAAGGAAAGATGCTTCCAGGTGTTATGGGTAACAACCGTGTTACTACACAAAACCTTGAAATCATCAAAGTTGATGCAGAACGTAATGCAATCATGATCAAGGGTAATGTTCCCGGTGCAAACAAGTCATTAGTTAAAATCCAAACAGCTATTAAAGCTAATCAAAAATAGGAAGGAGGAAATGAGTTATGACAAAAATCACAGCTTACAAAGATAACGGTGCTGAGAACGGTGCTGTTGAAGTACAAGATGCAGTCTTTGGTATCGAACCAAACGATAGTGTTGTTACAGATGCAGTAATCATGCAACGTGCATCAATGAGACAAGGTACTCATGATGTTAAGAACCGTTCCGAAGTACGTGGTGGTGGAAGAAAGCCATGGCGTCAAAAGGGTACAGGACGTGCTCGTCAAGGTTCAATCAGATCACCTCAATGGGTAGGTGGTGGTGTCGTATTCGGCCCAACACCAAGATCATATGCCTATCACCTTCCTAAGAAGGTTAGCCGTTTGGCATTGAAGTCTGTACTTTCACAAAAGGCTGCTGACAGTAACTTAATCGTTATTGACTCAATTTCATACGACAAGCCAAGTACAAAAGCTTTTGCACAATTACTAAATACAGTAGGTGCTGATAACAAGGCTCTTGTAGTTGTTGAAGATGGTAACGACAATGTTGCTTTATCAGCAAGAAACATTGATAAAGTTAAGGTTGTTGCACCAGAAGGTGTTAACGTTCTTGACGTTATTAACGCAAACAAGTTAGTTGTTACAAAAGCAGCACTTTCTAAAATTGAGGAGGTGCTTGGATAATGAACGCTAGAGACGTAATTATTCGCCCTGTTATTACTGAAAGCTCAATGGATGCTATGAACGACAAGAAATATACTTTCGATGTTGCTCTAGATGCTAACAAAGTTCTTGTTAGACAAGCCGTTGAAGAAGTTTTCGGTGTTAAGGTTAAGCAAGTAAATATCATGAATGTCGCTGGTAAGAAGAAGCGCCAAGGTCGTTACGAAGGTTTTACAGCAAAACGTCGTAAGGCTATCGTTACTCTTACAGCTGATTCAGATGAAATTAAGATTTTTGACGAAGAATAAATAAGGAGGTCAAATAATGGCGATTATCAAGTATAAACCAACCACAAACGGTCGTCGTAATATGAATGGTTCTGACTTTTCTGAGATCACAAAGACAACTCCTGAAAAGACACTTCTAGAATCACAAAGCCATACAGCTGGTCGTAACTCATACGGTCATATTACAGTACGTCACCGTGGTGGTGGACATAAACAAAAATACCGTGTTATTGATTTCAAACGTAATAAAGACGGTGTTAAAGCTACAGTTAAGGCTATCGAATACGATCCTAACCGTACAGCTAATATTGCACTTATTCATTATTCAGATGGTGTTAAATCATACATCTTGGCTCCAAAGGGTCTAGAAGTAGGACAAGTTATTGAATCTGGTAAAGATGCAGATATCAAACCAGGTAACGCATTAGCACTTGCTGATATTCCTGTTGGTACAACACTTCACAACGTTGAATTGAAACCAGGCAAGGGTGGTCAACTAGGCCGTTCAGCTGGTACTTCAATCCAATTGCTAGGTAGAGATGGTAAGTATTCAATCTTACGTATGCCTTCTGGTGAAGTTCGTTTGATCCTTTCAACTTGCCGTGCAACTGTTGGTGCTATTGGTAATGAACAACATGAACTTATTAAGATTGGTAAGGCTGGACGTAAGCGTTGGTTAGGTATGAGACCTACAGTTCGTGGTTCAGTTATGAACCCTAACGATCACCCACACGGTGGTGGTGAAGGTAAAGCTCCTATCGGTCATCCATCACCATTGTCACCATGGGGTAAGAAGACCTTGGGTAAGAAGACTCGTTCATCACATGCCAAATCTGAAAAGCTTATCGTTCGTCATAGAAAAGGTAAGTAAACTATTCATTAGAATAATATAAGGAGGACATAAGATGAGTCGTAGTTTAAAAAAAGGACCATTTGCTGATGCACACCTTCTAAAGAAGATCGATGCTCAACAAGACTCTGATAAGAAGTCAGTTATCAAAACATGGTCAAGACGTTCAACAATTTTTCCTAGTTTCGTAGGATACACAATCGCAGTTCATGATGGTCGTAAGCACGTTCCAGTTTATATCCAAGAAGATATGGTTGGTCACAAATTAGGTGAATTCGTACCTACACGTACTTTCCATGGTCATGCAACTGATGACAAGAAGACAGTTAAGAAATAAGAAGGGAGACTTAAATGATGGCAGAACAAGAAATTACATCTGCAACAGCTAGAGTTACTAACGTGCGTATCGCACCTCGTAAGGCTCGCCTTGTTATTGATCTAATCAGAGGCAAGAATGCTGCTGAGGCACTTGCAATTTTGCAATTCACACCTAGAGCAGGCTCTCCAATTATTGCTAAAGCTCTTAAGTCAGCAATTGCAAACGCAGAACATAACTTTGATTTAGATGCACAAAACCTATTCGTTAGCGAAGCATTCGTAGACGAAGGACCAACTCTAAAACGTTTCCGTCCTAGAGCTAAGGGTTCAGCATCACCAATTAACAAGAGAACAAGTCACATTACAGTTGTAGTAAGTGAAAAAGAATAGTATTGGAGGTAACTTGAGTGGGTCAAAAGATTAATCCAGTCGGATTCCGTGTCGGTGTTATCCGTGACTGGGATGCCAAATGGTATGCAAACAATAAAGACTTTTCAACATTTTTACATGAAGACCTTAGAATTCGTAAGTACATTGAAGACAAACTTTCAAATGCTTCCGTTTCAAGAATCGAAATCGAACGTACTGCCAAGAACGTTACAGTTTCAATTCATACTGCTAAACCAGGTATGGTTATCGGTAAGGGTGGTTCAGAAGTTGAAAAATTACGTAATGAACTAAACAATTTAACTAAGAGAAATATTCACATCAACATCATTGAAATCAAGAAACCTGATTTGGATGCAAAATTAGTTGGTGAAAGTATCGCTCGTCAACTTGAAGCTCGTATTGCTTTCAGACGTGCACAACGTCAAGCAGTTCAACGTTCAAGACGTGCCGGTGCTAAAGGTATCAAGGTACAAATTTCTGGTCGTTTAAACGGTGCCGATATGGCTCGTCGTGAATGGCATACAGAAGGAACAGTTCCTTTGCACACATTGCGTGCAGATATCGATTATGCTTGGGTTGAAGCTAAGACTCAATACGGTAATCTAGGTGTTAAGACTTGGATCTATCGTGGTGAAATTCTTCCAGCTAAGCCACAACATAACGATCAAAAAAATGAAGGGAAAGGAGAATAATCTATGCTAGTACCAAAACGTGTAAAACACCGTCGTGAATTCCGTGGTAAGATGCGCGGAGAAGCTAAAGGTGGAAAAACTGTTACATTTGGTGATTATGGTTTGAAGTCACTTGACTCAAGCTGGATCTCAAATAGACAAATTGAAGCAGCCCGTGTTGCTATGACTCGTTACATGAAGCGTGGTGGTAAGGTTTGGATTAAAATCTTCCCTCATAAATCATACACTGCTAAGGGTGTAGGTGTTCGTATGGGTAATGGTAAAGGTGCTCCAGCCGGATGGGTAGCTCCAGTTAAACGCGAAAAGATTTTATTTGAAATCGGTGGCGTTTCTGAAGAAGTTGCTCGTGAAGCTTTAAGACTTGCATCACACAAACTACCCGTTAGAACTAAGTTTGTAAAACGTGAGGAAGTAGGTGGCGCTGATGAAGGCTAGTGAAATCAAAGAGCTAACTGCTGCTCAATTGCAAGACAAAGTTAAAGAATATAAAGAAGAACTATTCAACTTGCGTTTCCAACAAGCCACAGGTCAATTGGAAAACACAGCTCGTCTAAAGGCTGTAAGAAAGAACATTGCAAGATTAAGAACAGCTCAAAACCAAAAGAATAACGAAAAATAATAAACAGGAAGGGGATATCAAGTTGAGCGAAACACAAACTCGTAACCATCGTAAAGTATATCAAGGACGTGTCGTTTCAGATAAAATGGATAAGACAATCGTCGTTGTTGTTGAAACAAGAAAACAACATCCAGTTTATGGTAAGCGTGTAAGATATTCTAAAAAATACTACGTTCAAGACGATAACAACGAAGCTAAAGTTAACGATATTGTACGTATCATGGAAACTCGACCTTTGTCAAAGACAAAGCGCTTCCGTTTATTAGACATCGTTGAAAAAGCAGTTAAGATCTAGACTATAACGGATGAGAGGAGGGCCAAAACGTGATTCAACAAGAAAGTCGTCTAAAAGTTGCAGATAATTCTGGAGCTCGTGAAATTCTAACTATTAAAGTACTTGGTGGTTCAAACCGTAAGATTGCTAACATCGGTGATATTATTGTTGCTACTGTCAAACAAGCAACACCAGGTGGCGTTGTTAAAAAAGGTGATGTAGTTAAGGCAGTTATCGTAAGAACTGTTTCAGGTGCTCACCGTGCTGATGGTTCTTACATCAGATTTGACGAAAATGCTGCAGTTATTATTAATGCTGATAAAACACCTAGAGGAACTCGTATCTTTGGACCAGTTGCTCGTGAACTACGTGATAACGATTTTATGAAGATCGTATCTCTAGCACCAGAAGTGCTATAAAAAGAACAATTAAATTCAGGAGGTGCTGAATAGTGTTTGTAAAAACTGGAGACAATGTCAAAGTTATCGCTGGTGACGCTAAGGGTAAAACAGGAGTAGTTAAAAAAGCTATGCCTGCAGTAAACAAAGTTATCGTCGAAGGCGTAAACGTTGTAAAGAAACACTCTAAGCCAACTAACGCACAACCACAAGGTGGAATTGTTGACGTTGAAAGACCTATTAGCGCAACTAACGTTAAAGTTGTAAATAAGACAACTGATAAAGAAGACAAATAAGAAAGGAGAAAACTAAATGGCTAACGCATTAAAAGAACAATATGTTAGTGAAATCACACCATCAATGATGAAGAAGTTCAACTATTCATCTGTTATGGAAACACCTAAGATCGAAAAGATTGTTTTGAACATGGGTGTTGGTGATGCCATTGCTAACTCAAAGAATCTTGACGAAGCTGTTGAAGAACTAAGCTTGATTGCTGGTCAAAAGCCTTTGATCACAAAAGCTAAGAAATCAATCGCTGGTTTCAGACTTCGTGAAGGTATGTCAATCGGTGCTAAAGTTACTCTACGTGGTGACCGCATGTATGACTTCCTTGACAAATTAATCAATATTGCTTTACCACGTGTTCGTGACTTCCGTGGTGTATCAACACGTTCATTCGATGGTCGTGGTAACTATACACTAGGTATCAAAGAACAATTGGTTTTCCCAGAAATTGACTACGATAAGGTTAACAAGATTCGTGGATTGGACATTGTTATTGTTACAACAGCTAACACAGATGAAGAATCACGTGAACTATTAACTCAAATCGGTATGCCATTCAAAAAATAATAGGAGGTAAATTCATTGGCTAAGAAATCACAAATCGTACGTAATCATAGACCCGCAAAGTTCTCATCACAAGCTTATACACGTTGCGAACGCTGTGGACGTCCACATTCTGTATATCGTAAGTTCAAGCTTTGCCGACTTTGCCTTCGTCAATTGGCTCATGAAGGTCAAATCCCTGGTATGAAAAAAGCTAGCTGGTAAAATTTTTAATTTAAAAAGGAGGCAAATCAAATGGTCATGACAGATCCTATTGCAGATTACTTAACACGTATTCGTAATGCAAACATGGTTAAACATGAATCTCTAGAAATTCCTGCTTCAAACATCAAGAAGAGTATGACAGAGATTCTTAAGAATGAAGGATTTATCAAGGATTACGAAGTTGTTGAAGACAACAAACAAAACGTACTTCGTATTTTCTTGAAATATGGTAAAGATCAACAACGCGTTATCTCAGGCTTGAAACGTATCTCAAGACCAGGTCTACGTAGTTATGTTGATTCAGATAACGTGCCAAAGGTTCTTAACGGATTAGGTATCGCTATTCTTTCAACTTCAAAAGGTGTTATTACTGACAAAGAAGCCCGCGCTCAACACGTTGGTGGAGAAGTAATCGCTTATATTTGGTAATATACTTAAAAAGTAAGGAGGTGCACTAATTTGAGTCGTATCGGTTTAAAAGTAATTGAAATACCAGCAGGTGTTACAGTTACTCAAAAAGATGAAAACATTACTGTTAAAGGCCCTAAGGGTGAATTAACAAGACATTTTGATCCAAAAATCAAGTTAACTCTTGATGATAAGGAAGCTAAGTTCTCACGTGAAAGCGAAAATGATAAAGCTCTTCATGGAACAATGCGTGCTAACTTAAACAACATGATTATTGGTGTTACAGAAGGTTATGAAAAGAAGCTTGAACTAAGAGGTGTTGGTTACCGTGCACAAGTTAAGAACAATCAACTAACACTTACAGTTGGTTATTCACATCCTGTTGTTATGGACACACCAGAAGGTATCAAAGTTGAATCACCTTCAAATACAGAAATCAACGTTTCAGGTATTAGTAAGCAAAAGGTTGGTCAATTTGCTGCTGAAATCCGCGATGTACGTTCTCCAGAACCTTATAAAGGTAAAGGTATTCGTTATGTTGGCGAATATGTACGTCGTAAAGAAGGTAAAACTGGTAAATAGTAAATAAATCCATGAGGTGAAAATTGTGATAACAAAACCAGACAAAAACAAAGCACGTCAAAGACGTCAAAGACGCATTCGTGCCAAAATCTCTGGTACTGCTGAGCGCCCACGCTTAAACGTATTCCGTTCGAATAAAAACATTTACGCTCAATTAATTGATGACGTAAAGGGTGTAACGCTAGCAAGTGCCTCAACTCTTGATAAAGAAGTTAAAGACGGTTCAAAAGTTGAACAAGCTCAAGCTGTTGGTGCATTAATTGCACAAAGAGCACAAGAAGCAAAAATCAGTGACGTAGTATTTGATCGTGGCGGTTACCTATACCATGGTCGTGTACAAAGTCTTGCTGAAGCAGCTCGTGAAAATGGGCTAAAATTCTAGAAGGAGGAAACCAAATTTATGACATATATCGATCCATCTCAATTAGAATTAGAAGATCGCGTTGTCTCAATCAACCGTGTTACTAAGGTTGTTAAAGGTGGACGCCGTCTACGTTTTGCTGCTATCGTAATCGTTGGTGACAAGAATGGTCACGTAGGTTTCGGTACTGGTAAAGCTCAAGAAGTTCCAGAAGCTATTCGTAAAGCTGTTGAAGATGCTAAGAAGAACCTAATCAGTGTTCCTATGGTTGGCTCAACAATTCCTCATGAAGTTATCGGTAACTTCGGTGCTGGTAGAATCTTGTTGAAACCTGCTGAAGAAGGTTCTGGTATTGCTGCTGGTGGTGCTGTTCGTGCCGTTATCGAATTATCAGGTGTTGGTGATGTTACAAGTAAGTCACTAGGTAGAAATACACCTATCAACGTAATTCGTGCAACAATCGATGGACTAAAACAACTTAAGACTGCCGAAAGCGTATCTGAAATGCGCGGTATCTCAGCCCAAGAATTGCTTAACTAGAAGAAAGGTGCGTAATGATGGCTAAACTTAAAATTACTCTAATTAGAAGTGCAGCTCACCGCCTTCCTGCTCAACGTACAATTGTTAAAGAACTAGGACTCGCAAGAGTTTCAAGTTCAGTTGTTAAGCCGGATGATCCTGCAATTCGTGGTGCTGTACGAAAAATCGCTCACTTAGTAAGCGTTGAAGAAGTTAAAGATTAATAAATTTACAAGAGATTAGGAGGTGCAATAATGGAACTAAACGAACTTAAGCCAAGTGCAGGCTCAAGACATGCTAGAAAGCGTCTAGGTCGTGGTACTTCAAGTGGTACAGGTAAAACTGCTGGTCGTGGTCAAAAAGGTCAATTAGCTAGATCAGGTGGTAAGACACGTGTAGGTTTTGAAGGTGGACAAATGCCATACTTCCGTCGTATGCCTAAACGTGGATTCAATAACATCAACCGTAAGGAATATGCTATTGTAAACCTAAGTGATTTAAGTAAGTTTAATGATGGTGCTGAAGTAAATGCTGAAACATTGAAGGCAGCAGGAATCATTAAAAAACAATATAATGGTGTTAAGTTGCTTGCTAACGGTGAGGTTAGTGCTAAGTTAACTGTTAAAGTTGCTAAGAGTTCAGCCGCAGCTACTAAAGCAATCGAAGCCGCTGGTGGCACTGTAGAGGTGATCTAATGCTTAGAACTATCAGAGATGCTCTAAAGGTTAAAGAAATCCGTAAAAAGATTCTCTTTACCTTGATGTTACTTGTTATATATCGTTTGGGATCACAAATCACAGTGCCTGGTGTTAATGCTGCGGCAATGGATAAAGTTGGTTCTACAGGGTTAGTTCCACTATTGGATACTGTAACCGGTGGTGGTCTTTCAAACTACTCTATTTTCTCAATGGGTGTTTCACCATTCATCACGGCTCAAATCGTTGTTCAACTTTTACAAATGGATATCATTCCAAAATTTGTTGAGTGGAGCAAACAAGGTGAGGTAGGTCGTAGAAAGTTAAATCAAGTAACGAGATATTTGACGATTGTTTTAGGTTTTGTTCAGTCAATCGGTATTACTGCCGGTTTTAACCAATTAAGTGGGTTAGGATTAGTTAAATCACCTAACATGAAAGCTTTCATTACAATTGGGATCATCTTAACTGGTGGTACAATGCTTCTTACTTGGATTGGTGAACAGATTACCGATAAAGGTTTAGGTAATGGAGTGTCAGTAATTATCTTCGCTGGTATTATTGCTAGATTCCCTAATGGAATTCAACAAATTTACCGTGATTATATTACTAATTCTAGCTCAGCTGATCTTGCTAAAAATATTGGATTCTTGGTTGGTCTTGTGATCATCATCTTGATTGTTGTACAGTTTGTTACTTATGTTCAACAAGCAAGTAGAAGAATTCCAATTCAATATACAAGACGTGCTGCAGGTAGTGGTAGTGAAAGTTTTCTACCATTGAAGGTTAACGTTGCTGGTGTTATTCCTGTTATCTTCGCTAGTTCATTTATTGTTACACCACAAACTATTTTGATGGCGTTCCAAGCAAATCACAGTGGAGATCAATGGTATCAAGTATTAACAGAAATATTCAGTATGCAGACTACAACAGGTTCGATAATTTATACATTGTTGATTGTATTATTTACATTCTTCTATGCATTTGTTCAAGTAAATCCTGAGAAGCTTGCAGAAAACCTACAAAAACAAGGGGCTTATATCCCTGGTGTTTGGCCTGGTAATGAAACAATTAAATTCATGTCAGGTGTATTAATGAGACTATCAACTGTCGGAGCTGCGTTCCTAGGTTTGGTTTCATTACTTCCATTACTAGCTGCTAACTTATTCAATTTACCTCAATCCATCGGATTAGGTGGTACGAGTTTATTGATTATCGTTGGTGTTGCTTTGGAAATGGATCGTCAATTACGTGGTCTTTTGATGAAGCGTGAATACGTTGGATTTATTAGATAATTGGAGATGTGACAATGAATATTGTATTGATGGGATTACCTGGTGCTGGTAAAGGTACTCAAGCTGAAAAGATTGTTGAAGATTTTAAAGTTGTTCATATTTCAACTGGTGACATGTTTAGAGCAGCCATGGCTAATAAGACAGAAATTGGTCTAAAGGCTAAAGGGTTCATCGACAAAGGTGAACTTGTTCCAGATGATGTTACCGAAGGTATCGTTCAAGAACGTTTATCTGAAGAAGATGTTCAAAAAGACGGATATATGTTAGATGGATTTCCGAGAACTCTTGAACAGGCTAACGCTTTACAGACAATTGCAAAGAATGTAAACAAACCAATAGATGCTGTCATCTATATTGATGTAAAGCCTGAAACATTAGTTGATCGCTTATCTGGAAGATATATTTGTTCTAATTGTGGAGCAACTTATCATAAAGTATACAATCCTACTAAGGTTGAAGGAACATGTGACGTTTGTGGCGGACATGATTTCTATCAACGTGAGGATGACAAACCAGAAACAGTTAAGAATAGATTGAAAGTTAATATTGAAATGAATACACCATTAATTGATTTTTATGACAAGCTAAACTTGTTGTACAAGATCAATGGTGAACAAGAAATAGATGAAGTTTATAACGAAGTTAAGAAAGTTTTACAAAACTTGTAAGACTTTTTGCTTTGAATGTTTACATGTACGGAAAATTATTGTATAATTCGCCAGTATATGCAGAATAATTTCATCCCGTATGGAGGTTAATATCTTTGGCAAAAGAAGATGTCATTGAAGTAGAAGGTACAATTTCAGAAACATTGCCTAATGCGATGTTTAAGGTAAAGCTTGAAAATGGAGCTACAGTTCTAGCCCATGTGTCAGGTAAAATCCGTATGCACTATATCAGAATTTTACCCGGTGACAAGGTTACCGTGGAATTATCCCCTTATGATTTAACCAAGGGAAGAATTACATATAGATATAGATAATAAGTTTTTTAATGGAATGGAGGTTCCACAATATGAAAGTAAGACCATCCGTTAAACCTATGTGCGAACACTGTAAAGTAATCAAGAGACGCGGTCGCGTCATGGTGATTTGCTCTGCAGATCCAAAGCACAAACAAAGACAAGGATAATTTAATAGGAGGTGCATTGATTAATGGCTCGTATAGCAGGTGTAGATTTACCTCGTGATAAGAGAATCGTTATTGCCCTAACATACATTTTTGGTATCGGTAATACAACAGCTCAAAAAGTGCTTGAAAATGCCGGCGTGTCAGAAGACATCCGTACTAGAGATTTAACTCCTGATCAAGAAGATAAGATTCGTGCAGAAGTTGATAAGGTACGTGTTGAAGGTGACTTACGTCGTGAAGTAAGCATGAATATCAAGAGACTACAAGAAATTGGCTCATATCGTGGTATGAGACATCGTCGTGGTTTGCCAGTAAGAGGACAAAACACAAAGAACAACGCAAGAACTCGTAAGGGTAAGAAGACTACCATTGCAGGTAAGAAGAAGTAATAATAAGATAGGAGGTTAATCATGGCACAAAATAAAGGTCGTAAACGCCGTACTAAAAAGCATATTGAATCTGGCGTGGCACATATCCACTCAACATTCAATAACACACTTGTTATGATCACTGATGTTAACGGTAATGCCGTTTCATGGTCATCAGCTGGTGCATTAGGATTCAAGGGTAGTCGTAAATCAACACCATTTGCTGCACAAATGGCTGGAGAAGCTGCTGCTAAGGAATCAATGGAACATGGTATGAAAACAGTTGAAGTAGCTGTTAAGGGACCAGGCTCTGGTCGTGAAGCTGCAATCCGTTCACTACAAGCTACTGGTTTGGAAATTACTGCTATTCGTGATGTTACACCAGTTCCTCACAATGGTTCTCGTCCTCCAAAGCGTCGTCGTGTATAGAATGGTTGTATACCCATATGAACTACGCTACACACATTTCGTTTTGAAAGGGGAACTAACCGAATGATCGAATTTGAAAAGCCAGCTATTACTTCTGTTGAAGAAAGCAGTAGTTATGGTAAATATATTATTGAACCGCTTGAAAGAGGTTATGGTACAACTTTAGGTAATTCATTACGTAGAGTATTGTTAGCATCACTCCCTGGTACAGCGGTATCTGATATTCAAATAGATGGTGTATTGCATGAATTCTCAGCTATTGATGGCGTAATTGAAGACGTTACACAAATCGTGCTTAACGTGAAGAAATTAAAGCTTAAATCTTATGCTGAAGACAGCCTAAAAGCTGAAGTTGACATTGTTGGCCCAGCTACTGTTACAGCTAAAGATATCAAAGCTGACGATGACTTGGAAATCCTCGATCCAGAACAATTTATTTGTACTGTTGCTGAGGGTGGACACTTCCACATGCAAATGACAATTAAAAATGGTCGTGGATATACTCCTGCAGAACAAAATAAGACGGACGAAACACCTATTGGTGTTCTTCCAGTTGACTCTATTTTTACACCTGTAGAAAAAGTTAACTATCAAGTTGAAAACACTCGTGTGGGTAAGAGAAACGACTTCGACAAATTAACAATCGATATCTGGACAAATGGTTCAATTGGACCACGCGAAGCTATTAGTTTATCAGCTAAGATTCTTACAGAACATCTAAACAGTTTTGTAAACCTTACTGAAGAAGCTAAGAGTGCTGACATGATGATTGAAAAAGAGGAAACTCAAAAAGAGAAGAAACTTGAAATGACTATTGAAGAACTTGACTTGTCAGTTCGTTCATATAATTGTTTGAAGCGTGCCGGTATTAATACTGTGCAAGAGCTTACTGAAAAATCCGAAGCAGATATGATGCGTGTCCGTAATCTTGGACGCAAGTCACTTGTTGAGGTTAAAGAAAAGCTTGCTGATCTTGGATTGTCATTGAAGCAAGAAGACTAATACTATCAAATTCAAACAGGAGGTATAGACATGGGCTACCGTAAATTAGGACGTAACAGTTCACAAAGAAAAGCTATGTTACGCGATTTAACTACTGATTTAATCATTAATGAACACATTGTTACTACTGAAACACGTGCTAAAGAAATCAGTCGTACAACAGAAAAAATGATAACCTTAGGTAAACGCGGTGATTTGCATGCTCGTCGTCAAGCTGCTGCTTATGTTAGAAACGAAGTTGCTAACATTACAGAAGATGATGATGCAGTTATTGTACAATCAGCTCTTCAAAAACTTTTCAGTGATATTGCACCTCGTTACAAAGAACGTAATGGTGGATACACACGTATCTTGAAGACAACTCCACGTCGTGGAGATGCTGCACCAATGGTTGTTATTGAATTAGTTTAATAATAATTGTTTATTAATATTTAAAAAATCAGTCATTCTGATAAATTAGTGAGTGTTAAGATGATGGTCGCGAGACTAAGTCTATCTCTGAGATCTCTTTAAAAGGGGACACTAATTTGTCGAATGATTTTTTTTTACATAAATTTTGGTATTATAAATGTATGTCACACGGTTAGGGAGATAACGCTGTGGAAAAAATCATATCAATAAAGAATTTAACTTATACTTATCCTGATTCAAAAACACCAGCTATCAATGATTTGTCATTAGATATTTATAAAAACGAATGGCTTTCGATTGTTGGGAAAAATGGGAGTGGTAAGTCAACTTTGACCAAATTGATTGATGGCTTGATTGAGGCGGATTCTGGAACTATTGCTATTGATGGGGAAATCATTAACGAAGAGAACATTTGGGACGCTAGAACTAAAATTGGAATTATTTTCCAAAATCCTGATCATCAATTCGTTGGAGCAACAGTGGAAGATGATGTAGCCTTTGGACTTGAGAACCAAGGTATGCCTCGAGAACAAATGGTTAAAGAAATCGATCGAGCATTGGATTTAGTTAAGATGTCAGGCTTCAAAACACGTGATCCTCAGTCATTGTCTGGTGGTCAAAAACAGCGTGTTGCTATTGCTGGGGTGTTGGCGACTAAACCACAGATTGTCATAATGGATGAGTCTACTAGTATGCTGGATCCTGACGGTAGAAAGACGGTTCTTGATTTGGTTCAAAAACTACGTCAGGAACAAGATTTAACAATTATTTCTATTACACACGATATTGAAGAGACAGAATTGTCGCAAAGAATTGTAGTCATTAATGATGGGAAAATTGTTCAAGAAGGAACACCGGCATCTATTTACGATATTGGACCTAATTTGACTAAATTTGGACTTGAGGAGCCATTTTCAAGTCAGTTAGTCCAAACACTAAGGGATAGTGTAAAATTGCCTGAAGGGTATCTGAGTGAAGAGGAGTTGAAGGAACAACTATGGAAATTACATTCGAACATGTGACCCATTCTTATAACGTGGGTAGTCCGACAGCAAGTCTTGGCTTAGATGATGTTTCTATGACAATCAAGGATAAGAAATTTACGGCTATCGTTGGGCAAACTGGTAGTGGTAAATCAACTTTGGTTCGTCATATTAATGCTTTGCTCAAACCAACGTCAGGAACGATTTTGGTTGGAGACCGCAAGATAACTTCAGAAACTAACAACAAGAATCTGAAGTCATTGCGTAAAAATATTGGTATGGTTTTTCAATTTCCTGAGAGTCAATTATTTGAAGATACGGTTCAAAAAGATATTATGTTTGGACCAATGAATTTTGGAGCTAGTGAAGAGGATGCTAAAGAAGCTGCTAAAAAGATGATCAAATTAGTTGGACTTGATGAATCATATTTGCAGAAGTCACCTTTTGATTTATCTGGTGGTCAAATGCGTCGTGTGGCGATTGCTGGAGTGTTAGCTAGTGATCCTGAAACAATTATTTTGGATGAACCAACAGCCGGATTGGATCCTGTAGGTCGTGCGGAGATTATGGGCTTATTTAAGGATTTGCAATTAAAAGGTAAGACAATTATCCTGATTACGCATAATATGGATGACGTGGCTAATTTCGCTGATGAGATGGCAGTTATTCACAGTGGAAAACTAATTGCGACTGGTTTACCAAAGAACGTTTTTAATCAACAAGATTTATTAAAAGAGGATCTGTTGTCGCTACCTAAGAGTGCTGAATTTGCCAAGGAATTGAGCAGTCAGGGCTTTCACTTCGATAAATTGCCAATTACAATTGAAGCCTTAGGAAAAGAAATCAAACAACAGTTAGGTGATTAAATGGATAAGATAATTTTGGGAAGGTATTTACCTGGGGATTCACTGTTGTACCATCTAGATCCGCGAGGTAAATTCCTATTAACGTTTTATTTTGTGGGGATAGTCTTTTTGGCTAATAACGTTGCATCTTATGCCTTTTTATTAGCATTTGTGGTTTTTGCTGTCTATTTGTCGAAAATCAATTTTGGCTTTTTTATCAAAGGATTAAAGCCAGTCTTTTGGTTGATTTTGTTCACGGTCGCATTGCAATTGCTGTTCACGCCTAGTAGTCATCCAATGTGGCACTGGGGGATATTTACATTCTCCAAAGAGGGATTAGTAATTGCCGGTTATATCTTCATGCGGTTTGTGTTGATTATTTTTATTTCAACTTTATTGACGTTGACGACTACGCCTATCGAAATTTCCGATTCAATCGAGAGCATTCTCAAGCCATTGAAAAAAGTTAATTTTCCAGTGACCCAAGTAGCTTTAATGTTGTCGATTGCATTAAGATTCGTGCCGTTATTAGTTGATGAAACGACCAAGATCATGGATGCTCAACGTGCTCGTGGGGTCGATTTTGGTGAAGGTGGTTTGATCAAACGGATTAAGTCATTTGTACCGATTTTGATTCCATTGTTCGTCAGTAGTTTTTCAATTGCTTACGATTTGGCAATTGCCATGGAGTCTCGTGGTTATAAGGATGGAGAAGGTCGAAGCAAGTATCGAGTTTTGAAGTGGGAAAAGCGTGATACTTTGACGATTTTGTTCATGCTAGGTTTAACGATTATTTTATTATTATTACGGAGTTATTAATTTATGACGAGATATAAATTGACGATAGCCTACGATGGAACTAAATTCCATGGCTTTCAACGTCAAAATGATTTACGGACAGTTCAAGGAGTTTTGGAAAAAGCTCTGACTAAAATGACTAAGGGACAACACATTGACGTCATGGGCTCTGGTAGAACGGATGCTGGAGTCCACGCTTTTGGCCAAGTGATCCATTTTGATTATCCAGGACAGATGCCAGCGTTGAACATGTTAAAAGCTGTTAACTCTTTGATGCCACTGGATGTTTTGGTTAAGGATTCAGAAATAGTCGATGAGAATTTCCACGCTCGTTACGGAGTTAAGAAAAAGACGTATCAATATCGCGTTGACTGTGGATATTATACAGATCCTTTCAAGCGGTTTTACACAGGCCACTATCCTTATAAGGTCTCTGTGGATAAAATCCAAACTGCACTCAAGGATTTGGAGGGTGAGCATGACTTTACGAGTTTCGCTGCTTCAGGTGGTGTGATTGAAAATAAAGTTAGGACTATCTATTCGGCGACATGCGTGTATAATAAGAACAATGACGAATTAGTTTTCGAATTTACAGGCAATGGCTTCCTATATAATATGGTTAGAATCTTAGTTGCTACTCTGTTAGAGATTGGTAATGGGCGCAGGGATGTACACGATTTCTTGAGGTTGTTTGAAGTAAAAGACCGCCAAGAAGCACGAGGAACAGCACCTGCTAGTGGGCTATATTTAAAAGAAGTTTTTTACGATTAATCTGTGGATAATTATTGACTTACAATGAAAATCACAGTATTATTGTAACTGGTATTGTTTGCCCCACGATAAGCCCCGGAAACTTATTGAGTTGTCAAACAGACGTAGAAACTGGAGGAAATTAAAGTGCGTACAACACCATTAGCAAAAGCAAGTGAAGTTGAACGTAAATGGTATGTAATCGACGGTGAAGATGTTGTCTTAGGTAGACTTTCATCTGTTGTTGCTTCTATTCTTAGAGGTAAGAACAAACCAACTTACACACCTAACGTTGATACAGGTGATAATGTTATTGTCATCAATGCAGATAAAGTTAGATTAACAGGTAAGAAAGCTAAGAATAAGATTTATTATTCTCACTCAGATCACCCAGGTGGGTTGAAGAGTATTAGTGCCGGTGAAAAGAGAGATACAAAGCCAGAACTCTTTGTTGAAGACTCAATTCGCGGTATGTTACCTAAGAACACTCTTGGTCGTCAAGAAATCAAGAAGTTGCATGTTTATGCAGGTTCAGAACACAACCACCAAGCACAAAATCCAGAAATGTTGGATATCAACAAACTAATTTAAGGAGGAAAAGAATTTGGCACAAGTATCATACGCCGGAACAGGTCGTCGCAAGGACTCAGTTGCTCGTGTACGCCTAGTACCCGGAAACGGAAAGATTACTATCAACAAACGTGATGTCAAAGATTACATTCCTTTTGACAATTTGATTGCTGATATGAAACAACCTCTAGATGTCACTGAAACAGCAGACAGCTATGACGTTATTGCTAACGTTAACGGTGGAGGCTTCTCAGGACAAGCTGGAGCAATTAGACATGGTATCGCAAGAGCCCTACTTGATGTTGATCCTGATTTCAGACCATCACTTAAGTCAGCAGGCTTCTTAACACGTGACCCTCGTATGAAGGAACGTAAGAAACCAGGTCTTAAGAAAGCCCGTAAGGCTTCACAATTCTCAAAACGTTAATATTTATTATTTCCAGTTTTGGTTCAAAAACATCTCTCAATGCGAGGGATGTTTTTTTGTTATAATTAAGAAAAAATTGGAGGATACCGATGTTCTGGCTATTACTAGTACTGATTATTATTGTCAATCTATATTTGTATTTTCATTACAGCAAGCGTAGTAAACAAAAAAATTCAATCAATTCTTGATACTCCAGAGATTGTCAGTGAAATCAAAGAGATAGTCCGCAATCACAACGATTCAAAAATAGTGTTAAAATTGATGCGCGATAAGTACTTCTTGAACACCAAAGAAGCCATTTTAGTCTTAAAGAGGATAAAAGAGGAGAAAAAATGATAGATTTGACAAAGTTATCCACAAGTTATCAAGTAAGAAGACTTAAACCTCAAGATGCTGATCACGTTTTGAAGTTAGCCTTGAGCAATGACAGTTATTATAATTTCTGTCCACCACGTCCTAATCGTCATACCATTTTGGAGGATATTAAAGTCGTTCCTACCAATAAGACAATGGATGATAAGTATTATGTTGGTTTTTATGAGGAAGACAAACTAGTCGCTGTTTTAGATTTGATCAGCGGTTATCCTGATGAAAAAACTGCTTGGATCGGTTTCTTTATGGTCGATGCTGCTGTTCAAGGTAAGGGAATTGGATCTAAGATATTTGTCGGAATTGAGAAGGAATTAACGAAGCAAGGTTTATCGAAAGTAGAATTAGCTTTTGCTAAAGGAAATGCCAAGAGTGAGAAATTCCTTTTGAAGAATGGTTATCAAAAAACGGGGCAAGAACTCAATGTACCTGGCTATACAGTGGTAGTTGTGGAAAAGTCGTTATAAACTTTTAAAATCTTTGTAAACAAGACTTAATATTAAGAAAGTATAAAATCCAAACGTTAAGTAGTAGTTGAAGTTATAATATTAATTGTCATTATGTATACAAAGAATTTAAGAGGTCTAAAATGTCATATAAAGTAAGTTTTGAAAATATAGAAACTACGGGTCTGGAGGATTCCCCAGTTGCCAAAAATTTAGCCAAATTACGAGCTAATGAGGCTCGCTTCTTTTGGAATAAATATCAACATGAATTAGTTACTATGCCGGCTGATGAGGTACCAGAGATTTTGAATCGAATTGAAGCAATTTTAAAGGAACGAGATTTAGATTTACCTTACAAAGCTTTAGAGGTCAGTGACTTTGCTGCCAACAATGTTCGCTGGTCACAAGTTTATTACGATAATGGACTAGAAGTTAGCGTTATTTATAGTTTAGATAAAAATGGTCGTCATTCAGTCAGTTTTAAATTAGCACATGGAATTGACGTACCAGCTGAATTGAATAGGAAGTTTAAATTCGTCCATCAAAGATCACAAGCGGCGGATAAAATTAGAAGTGCATATTTTATTTTGCAGCGTAATTATTAATAAAAAAAAGATATCACTAGGACGGCAACAAGATTGCTGCATTCTAGTGATATCTTTTTTACGTTAAGAGATTTTTATTTAGTCTGTACCACATTTAAAGTATCGGCTGGAATCCATTCATCAGTAGCGACACGATACATCTTAATTCCGTTAATTTTGGCATAACTATCAGTTCTCCAACTAGTTTTAGTTGGTAAACTTTTATCTAGATCTGGACCTTGTGAATCGTAAAGTTCAGCGGGTTTTGTAAGGTTAACATCCGTTTTGTCATTAATCGGAATATATGGAACACCGCTATCGACTGAAACAAATTCATTGGTGGCTACTTGATAAAAGTCGTTACCGTCGATTGAAACGATTCTATTGAATTTCCAACCGGTATTTGGTCCCAATTCTCTGGATAATAATTGGCCATCGCTATTGATTAGACTGGCTACTTCATTGTAGATTCTGACGTAACCTAATTTATCAGTTTCTACGATATCAAAATCATCAGCACAAACCCATTTGTTACCAATTTGGTAATATTCTTGACCGTTGATCATCGCAGTGGCTGAAATCGTAATTTCACTACCATTTACTACAAGGTCTTTACCAGTTTCAGCACCAGTTAAGTCATGCAATGAAACTGTACCGATGACTTTTGGAATAATAGTAATTGGCGTAGCTAATGTATTTACTGTTGTAGGATTTACTTCATCATTACTTGCACTAACAGGTACCGGATTTTCCTTATAGCTTAATTTGATAACTTGTGGTGCTTGTTCATATTTACCTTGCAAACTAGTAGTTGGGCTCAATAAGGTATAACCGTTTAGACTAGCTTCTTTAGTTAAATCAAAACTATCACCAATCAAATTGCCATTGACTGTTTTAGTTAGAGGAACACCATTTGACATGATTGGATTGCCATTTTGATCAACATATTCGATAGTGACATTGGGATGATCTTGCCAAATTATCGGTTGATCATGCATAACATTTCCAAAAAATGGATTACCTTCCTTTGGCTCGATAGAACCTAAACTACTATTACCATAAACCAGCATTTTTGAATCGCCATCAGGATGTTGGATTTCATAATATTCATTGCCCAAGTATTTCAAATCAGTAGTATCATTCTTGTCATTAACAGTAAAATTATATAGAGTACCGTTATTTCGATAAACATTTTTAGGATTATCAAATAAGTTACCAGAGTTGTCATAAAAAGGATCAGCTTTAAATATGAGTGGTTGATCAATAACGCCATAAATAGTTTTAGGATTATAATTCCAACTATTTGTCCAAGCAATTAAATAACCATTATTAAAGAGACCTTGGAAAAGCTTCATATTTTTTAATGATGAAAAGTCACTAACAGTAGAATTATAAAAATATACGTCCCCTGTCATACCTAAGTCAGCATATTTAGTTAGCCATGGGGCGATTTCCTTTACATCATCATTAGTAAAACCGTTAAAGGCTTCGTCGCCATTAAATGAGAATTTATTAGTTATATCTAGATTTAATGTTGAGTCATTCATGTATGATGGCAAAATAGTAAGATCGGGTATTTGACTAACATTGATTTCTTTTCTAGATGGATCACTATAATTACCGTCTAAAGTTAAACTAGAAAATTTTAGGCCGTCTAGTGGGACCAAACTTGGATTAGCTTTTTCATCTGAAGCTAATGTCACTGACAAATCAACAGCATCACTGCTAGGCAACAAATTTAAATATTGCATGCCGTCTAAACTTTCAATGGCTTGAGGTAGTTCTACTTGATTAGGTAGATCTCCTGAAATAGTAAGTATTGAATTTGATTTGTAATTTTTAATGTCACCGACAGTAATATTATCGCTTGTTTTTATTCCTAAACTAGTTTTGACTAAGGCGGCTAAATTGGAATCACTAAAATTTACTACGGTATCATCAGTTAAATTATTTGGTAAAGCATATGATTGAGTATCATTAGTAATATTGGTTTGACTAACTATCGTAGTTGAAGGCATGGCAATATTAGGTTGACCATCTTGGGCAAGGCCATTATAAATATAAGTTTCATTGCTAGGTGGGGTATTTTCTACCGTATATGAATATAAAGGAGTTGTGGGATATGTTACTCTAATTGGATTTTCACTAGAATCCGTTTGTGTAGAAGTATCCGTATTAGATGTTGAAGCCATACTCGTTGAATCAGATGAGTTGCTGTTATCGGTGATTGATGGATTTGGTTCATTGTTATTGGTAGAAGTTGTTGTTGGATTTGTATTCGCGTCTGTATTATCGTCGGTATTTGTGACCGGAGCGGTAGCTGTATTACTAGAATCATTATTGATAGTTGTGGCAGATTGATTATTAGTTACAGGTTCATTTTCTTTCGAAGTCTTTTGATTAGTAGCTGTCGCCAATTGACTATTAGTTGTACTGGATGTTGTTTCATTTTTTGAGACATTGGTTACTGTAGCAGATTGATTCACTGGATTGGTTGTATCCGCTTTAACAGTTTGTCCAGATAGAACCGTTAATATCATTGCTGAAAAAATTGTTGCTCCTAAATAAATACTTTTTTTATTTGTTAACATATATCATTACTCTTTTCTTAATTCCCTTATTTCTCATAAATAATGTTAGAAAGTATTCAGGAATCTTTCCAATAAAAGGGTAGCAATGTATATTAATAAATTAATAGGATGTTAAAGACGTTTACTGCCTCTTGCATTCTTAAATTAATACTTATACTAAATGTAAATATGAAAGCAATATAAAAAGACATTAAAGTTAATGTCTTTTTGTTTGAAAGAAATTCATATTATTTAGTAGCAATATCTGTGTAAATAGTAATTCCGACCATCAACAAGGTGAAGAGTACGATTAGTCCAATTATGATGAAATGACGTTTCTTGTTCATCAAGAAAATAGCTGCAAATTCTCGAATTAAAGCATTGGGCAAAAAATAAAATCGAGTTGGTGCACCGATTCCATTAGCGGCCAAGTGTGCCATTTTAGCATAAATTCCAGCCCGAAAAATGTGATAATTATTGCTGAAAAATTTGATATAAGCTTTTTCACTACCGAAATCCTTTTGGATTAATGCTTTAGAATACTGCATATTTTGCAAAGTATTACGTGATTTATCTTCTAAAAGAACTAAATTTTTGTCCCAGCCTTGAGCGATTGCAAATTTCGCCATTGCTTGAGCCTCAGATAATTTTTCATCCGGCCCTTGTCCGCCAGAAAAGACTATCTTTGGTGCGGGACGTCCTTTTTTAACTTGCTTTTGAGCAAATTTGATAGCGGCTTTGATGCGATTGCCTAGTAAGGTCGAAACTTGGTCACCGTTGATCAATCCAGCTCCAAGGACGATTAAGTAATTGGCTTTGTAACGTCTAGGTAGAAATTGATACAGTAAGACGTTTACCAAGAAATTGTATGAGCAAATTACTAAATAAGTACCGATGACCGGCAATCCAGCTATAAAAGTGTTGAACCAATCAGGCAAGAATTTCGAATGTCCCGCCATGAAAGAATTAGCGAACCATAAGACAATTAAAAATATCGCTAATAATAGTGTCAACATATTGGACAAAGTGTGGCTTTCTCTTTTCCAAACGATAAAGGCATTCCACAAGAGAAGCAGCCACATCATAGCTAAGGTAATCACGATGATACCCACGATAATCAGGAAAAGTATTCCCATTGTGGTGATAAATATTAAATTGGCGGTGCTAAAAATCAAAACTGCTAATTCAGCTAAAAAACTAATAAAAAAGATGGTAAAAGTAATTCCATTTACTAATCGACGTGGTTCGTAAAGCCATAATCCCAAGAAAATACCAAAAAGAATTAACGTGATAATCCCCCAATAAACTGATATCCTCTGGAGTTCATTCATATATGAAACGAGTCCGTTCATAATCATCCTCCTATAATCATTCTAATTTTAGCATATTGGATAATTTCTGAAACGTTATTAGCAACGCTGTATTGTTCATGTCATAATGGAAATAGAGGAGGGTTTTAGATGGGTGAAATTAAACTGATTTTAAGCGATATTGACGGGACAATTTTAAATGATGAAAATGTGATTGATACAGGTTTAAAAACTGCTATTAAAAAATTACGTCAAAAAGATGTTCCTTTTGTTTTGGCTTCAGCTAGATCTCCTGAAGGGATGAAACAGATTGCTTCAGACTTGGATGTTTTAGACAATCCAATTGCTTGTTACAACGGTGCTCTAGTTGTTAAAGATTTGCAGAATAAGAACTATACCACTATTTTGAGCCATGAATTAAATGTTACCGAAGTAGAACAGATGCTTACAATTCTTGATCAAAAATTCCCAAAAGTTTCTATTAATTTATATTCCGGATCTGACTGGTACGTTAATAATTTGGATAAATGGGTCCAAATTGAAGCTGATATTACCAAAATGAATCCAACAGTGAAAAACTTAGATAATTTAATTTCTACACATACTGTACCGATTCATAAATTGTTGTTAATTGGTGAAGCAGCACAAATTCAACAAACCTTAAATTATTTTAAACAATTGAATTTCTCAAATAGTTCATTTTACTTATCAAAACCAAATTATTTAGAGATCACTAATAGTAATGTTTCCAAGGAAAAAGCGTTACGTGAACTAGCGAAGACTTATCAATTAGATTTGGAAAATACGATGACTTTGGGCGATAATTTCAATGACGTACCAATGCTGAAGATTGCTGGGTTAGGTGTTGCAATGCAAAATGCTCCAGTTGAAGTTCAAAAATGTGCTAATGTGGTAACAGAGACTAATAATCAAAACGGAGTCTCAAAGGCTATTGAAAAATACGCTCTCTAGGGGGTTAGTATGATGGAAAAGATTTCAGTTATTAAAGGTGATATTGCTTATTTACCATTTCATGTGGATGCCATTGTCAATGCGGCCAATTCAGCTTTAGTACCAGGTGGCGGAGTTGATGGAGCTATTAATAAAAAAGCAGGTCCAGATCTTGGTCGAGCGATGTTGAAATTTGGTGGTACGCCAACAGGAACTGCTGTTTATACGCCAGCATTTGATTTAAACGCTGATTATGTCATTCACGCTGTTGGGCCTAGATATCAAGATGGCGAGCATGGTGAAGAAGAATTATTAAGTGATGCTTATCAATCAATTATGAAACTAGCTCAAAAACTAGAAGTCAATTCTTTGGCAATTCCATTTTTGAGTACCGGTGTTTATGGTTATCCGTTGGAAGATGCCATTAAAATCGCTGTCGAAACAGTGAAAGAATTCAACTTGAAAGCACGGATTTACTTTGTGGCTTTCGATGAATCAACTGAAGAAATTGCTAAGAAATGTTTAGATAAGTAAAAATTTTAATAGAATTAATTTGTTTATAAACTCGAAAAAAATACCCAGCAATCAAATTTGATTACTGAGTATTTTTTTAACCAATATTTTCAATTCCATCAATAGCAGTCCAAGTAATGGTAGAAGTATAAGTACCAGTAGGTTCGATGCCGCTTTGTTGCAATAAGATACCATTGTCATGGCCCCAACTGTCGTCAATGTCGAATTGCTGTTCAGCATCTTGAGATTTGGTTCCGTTGGCAATGTTTGCGACTTTGTTAGTAAGTGGATAGATATTACCATCTTTATCGACAAAGATTATTCCACCATTGTCCCAAGTTTGTGAACCATTAGAAAGGGATGTTGCTTGAGCTTGTAGAGTCCAAGAAGAGTTTTTCGAACGTTGATCATTAACGGTCAAAGACCAGTCCTTACTACGATGAATCATTCGATTAGTTGGATATTCTTGTACAGTTTGGAAATGACTCGTTTGAGCTGCATTAACGATCAAGTCACCTACAACATTGACTGTATAACTAATGATATTCGATTTATTAAAATTCTCATCTTCAGCATAGAAGGAGACGGTATTTTTACCTTCAGTTAAATCTTTTGCCAAAACATTGTAACTGAAGGTGTCAGCTGAACTATCAGAATTCAAAGTTCCTAAAAGTGGTGCATCGCTTGAATCTGGTGTTTCAGAACCATTGATGATTCGATGAATAGTTATCTTGGAATCATCGAGCGTATCAGTTGGTTTGTAAGCTACAATACCACCTAAGTTAGTTTGACCGGAGATTTGAATTTTTTGATTGTCTTCGCTGTTAGCTGTCAAAGTTAATGTTTTTGGTTGAACGATAGTAAATGCTGGTGACATAACGTTTTTCTGCAAGTTAGTTCCAATAAAACTAGCATGTTGACTAGCTACTGGAGTTGAAACAGTATTGTCGTCAGCTTTAGCAGTTCCAGTGAAAGTGATTTTGGCTAACTTATTAGTAGAAGAAATGTCTTTACTTAAAGTTGTCGTTACATTCGTTGAATCTCCATTAACTGAAAGATTCTGTGTTGTGCCATCTGTATAAGTGATTTGACCACCACTGTAAGTAATATTAGTGGGTAAATCAATATCAGCAGCGATTGATTTCCAATCTTGTGAACCACTGAGGTATTTTAGATCATATTCAAGTGACAATTTATCGCCGTTGTTGACCTTGCCAGAATCGCCAACTTCACGAGGATTGCCATTACCGTCAGCCTGAGTGATATCGAATAACTTGCTAGTAGTGTCAGCTTCAACAATTGATGGTACTGATTCAAAGACTACCAAATTAGTTTCAGTATCCGTACCAGTTGAGCCCGTGAATCCCCAATACAATTTAGTTAAGCCATCCAGATGCATTTTTGATAAATCAATATTAACGTTTTTTTCAATATCGGCATCTTTAGGAGCACCATCTAGAGTTTCATCATTAAATTTGTAAGTAATCATTGGTTTACCAGTATCAGTCATTGATTCTGGTGTCCAAGTGATGGTTAGATGATGCCATTGTTGGTCGGTTAAAATATTTCTTTGTCCATTGATTTTAAAAGTAGGATCATAGTGAATCAATTCAGGATAATCATTTTCTGAATCAAAGGTATATGAACTTGAATCACCAGGGTAACTATAGGCAATATGATTGATTTGTGTTGGATCAGGAAATGAATTTAAGGGTACATCATAATAACTGTCTATACTGTTATCGCCGTTAAACTTAGTATCGAATTCAAGTGCCCAACTCTTTTGGATGGCTGAGCTAGCTAATTCTGCAACAGTCGTTCTGAGGGGTACGCCCCAAACACCCATCGTTTCACCACCGACAGGAGTATTGGTGATTAATTGATGATTGAAGGCGTCAGCTCCTTGTCCTTGTAAAACAAAAGCCATTCCGTCACCGTAATTACCATTGCTACGACCACCACCAAAGAGTAGCCACATTGAGACAGTTTGTTTTTTATTAATATCGATATAATTTTGATTAGCTTTATCTGAAGCGTTGAGATTAGACCAAACTGCCCCGAAGCTACCAGTCTTGTCTTTATCGGTGATTTCAATAACATTGCGGCTAGTAAAATTGCTACCTGAATTTGGTGGCAACAGTTTAGCATTATTAGTGCCGTTATTTAAATTGGCAATATCAAACCATTGACTGACATCTGACAATCCATTAGGAACGTGATCATCGTCACTCAAAAGCTTATATAGAGAAGCGTTTTCTGATAGTCCCGAATATTCAGAAATTGCTCGTACATTATTCAAATTAAACGCCAAAAAAGCCCCAAAACTAAGAATTATTAATGAAAGTAAATAAACTAATTTTTTGATAATAATCCCCCCAATAAGGATATAATCACAATTGTGTTTATCTGATTAAACAGATTTCCAAACTCATATTAGTATAAACAAGTTAATAATTCCATATAAATGCTTATATTTTCTAAATAAAAAATCGATTGGATTTTTATCCCAATCGATTTTTATTTAAAACTATTAGACCATCTGCTCATTAACATATTGAGCGTACAATTCATGGTCTTGCATAAGCTGTTTGTGAGTTCCGTGTCCAGTTATTTGACCATGTTCAATGAAGTAAATTTGATCTGCATCAACGATTGTTGAAAGGCGATGTGCGATAACTAGAGTAGTGCGACCGACCATTAATTGATCTAAAGCACGCTGAACTTTTTCCTCGGATTCTGAATCAAGGCTGGCTGTGGCTTCATCCAACATTAGAATTTTAGGATTACGCAAGAAAGCACGAGCAATGGCAATTCTCTGTTTTTGACCGCCGGATAACTTCACGCCACGCTCACCAATTTGTGTATCCAATTGCTCAGGAAAGTTAGATACGAATTCTTTGGCGTAAGCTAATTCCAATCCGTGCCACAATTGCTCATCAGATAGTTTTTCATCCAAGCCATATTGCAAGTTGTCACGAATACTACCAGCAAAGACGGCACTATCTTGAGAAACGTAACCGATTTGTGACCGCCAATTATTTAAATCAATCTGCTTGATGTTATCTTTACCAATGAAAATCTCGCCACTGTCAGGTTGATAAAATCTTTCTAATAGTGAAAAGATAGTTGATTTACCACCACCAGATGGTCCGGCGAAGGCTATCACAGTGTTAGGTTTGGCCTCAAAAGATACATTTTGAAGAATGGGATGTTTAGGGTCATAACTGAAGTCTAAATGCTGGGCATTAATTGTTTGTCCTTCGACGTCTAAAATTTTACCTTGAGTGTTTTCGGGGTTGGTATTTAGAATTTCTTGGATTCTTTCTGTGGAACCCATGGCCTTTTGGACTTGTGAGAAGAATGTCGCAAAACTAGCAACCGGTGTGATGATGTTGAATAGATACAATAGGAAAGCTACCAATGAGCCACTAGTTAGAGTTCCTTGCTGTATTCTGACAGCTCCGTATCCTAAAATACCGACGAAAATTCCTAGCATTACAGTCGTCATGATGGGTTGGAGGACAGCTTCGACTTTGGCGTCTTTGATACCAACTTTAAAAATTTTATCGATTAAATTGCCACCGGTTTGTTTTTCAAATTGTTCACCATTGCTGGATTTGATCAATCTTACTTCGGATAGCTTTTCACTAGCATCGGCGTTGAAGTCAGCCGTAGCGGCTTGTAGTTTTCGTCCTAGTCGTGACATGATTCGACCAATTGGCAAGAGAATCAAAACGATAATTGGAACGATACTGAACATTAAAGCTGCCATTTTCCAATCCATGAAGAAGAGAATAATCATTGAACCGATTAGTTGAATTGCACCGGTGATGAAATTAGGAAACTGTGAAGTAATCAAATCTTTGATGACGCTAGTATCGTTGACTAGACGAGAACTACTTTCACCAGACTTGTGATCATCAAAATAATCAACTGGCAATTTGAGTAGATGCGCCCAAAGTTTCTCACGCAATGTTTTAACAGAACTTTCACCAACAAAACGCAAAATGTAGCCTCCAATTGTTCCAAAACCTAGTTGGATTACGAAGGCTAGAATTAGAACAGCCAGCATTTTACCATCGATTTTTGACAGTCCTGAAGTATCAACTAGTCCTTTGGTCAATTGAGGTACGATCAAACTGGCACCACTAGTAACTAAACTTAAGAGCAATCCTATTATAAATAGAGATTTTTTGGGATTGACGCTGTTAATTAGTTGAAGAAAATTTTTGAAATTGAATTTGGAGCTTTTAGGTAAGTCTTGTCTGATTGCAGGATTGCGCATAAACATTTCCTCGTTTTAATTAATATCTAAAACCATTCCAGAAATCTTGACGGAAATCCGGACGACGACCGCGGTGTCCACAGTGACCTTGTGGCATGCCATGGGTGAAAGGTGAGTGACGCATATGTTCACGCATTTCATGACGCATGTGTTCAATATCCTCAGGTGTCATTTTGTCACGCATATCCATCATTTGTTCACGCATATTAAGCATGGCTTGGTAGCGGTCAGTTGGATCGATGAATTTTTCAGAATTTTGTTTGAAATCATCATCCCAGCCTTCAGAAATCTTTTTAAGATAGTCACTGAAGTTGATTTTTTCTTCGTCGTTTAAACCAGCCAGAAAGGCTTCACTGTAATTCTCATTTTTTAGAGAAGCGTTGTCTTCGGCTTTTTGACGACCAGCATCGGTTAGGTAAATCAGTTTACTGCGTTTGTCGTGTTCATCTTCTTTACGAATAATATCGCCATTGTTTTCCATTTTCTTCATCAATTCAGCGATTGAACTTGGACTCAAGTCCAAAATTTCGCGTAAATAATTTTGAGTGAGACCATCGCCTAATTTCAAGACAGCTAGTACTCGTTGTTGTCCTGTAAGCTTTTGTTTCTTTTGGCTCATGTAAAAATTAGCAGCCTCACTGATAAATCGTAGTTGTTTCATTAAATCATCTGTTAAGTTACTCATATTAAAATCCTCATTTCTATTAATTTATTTCGGTACCGAACTTTATTACAAAAACTAGTATAGTTCGGTACCGAAGCAAATGTCAACTATTTTCTTTCAGAAGTAAAAAATATTGACTCTGAAAATTAAAGGAGTATTATCTTAATGGTAAAAATTACTATTTAGGGAGAATTAAATGGCTAAAAAATCAAAAATCATTAAAAATCAAAAGCAACAAGAATTAATTCAAAGATATGCAGCAGTACGACAAGAATTAAAAGCAAAGGGTGATTATATTGGTTTATCGAAATTACCTCGTAATTCTAGTCCAGTTCGTTTGAAGAATCGCGATGCAATTGACGGTCGTCCACACGCTTATATGCGTAAGTTTGGAATGTCACGTTTGAACTTTAGAAAGCTAGCTCACGCCGGTCAAATTCCTGGTGTGAAAAAGGCTAGTTGGTAAGGAGAAATTATGGAAAAAATGAATGTAGCAACAGCTTATCGTAATTTAAAAAGTCCCAATTTGAAAACTAGAAAGAGGGCTCTAAGAGCTATTAAAGATAGTAAAAAGAAATCTGTGAAGTAATTAACAATCTGAATGAAAACGTTTTCTTTCTCTGATATAATTAACTTGTGTGTAATTAATAATATGGGGAAAGAGGGGACAAATCATGGCTGGTACGAAGAAGAAAAAACATAGTTTTCCGTCTGCGTATACTGTTATCGTTATTGTTCTAATTTTGGTTCAAGCTCTGACTTTCTTTATTCCTTCGGGAAAATACAGCACGTTGGAATACAATTCAGGGTTGAACAAGTTTGTTATTACCGAGGCTTCAGGGAAGACAATCAAGAAGCCGGCAACACAGAAAACATTGGATAATTACAAGATTAAAATCAATGTTTCCAAATTCAAGGATGGTACGATCTATCGTCCAGCAGCAATTCCAAATACTTACCACCAAATCAAGAAACCTAAACGTGGTATTTTTGGAACAATCAATCAATTCTTAACTTCACAAGTGCAAGGTATCGTTGATAGTGTTGATATCATCGTCTTCGTCTTGATTCTTGGTGGAGTTATCGGAGTCGTCAATGCCACTGGAGCGATGGATTCCGGGATGATGCGACTTTCCGAGAAATTAAAAGGAAAACAAAAGTGGTTGATCGTAATTGTTACTTCACTGATTGGTCTAGGTGGAACGACCTTTGGTATGGCTGAAGAAACAATTGCCTTCTATCCAATTTTGATTCCAATTTTCTTACTGGCAGGGTACGATACCCTAACGGCAGTAGCGGCAGTTTACTTAGGTACCGCAATCGGTTCAATGAGTTCAACTATTAATCCGTTCTCAACCGTTATTGCTTCTAACGCTGCCGGAATCAACTTTACTGACGGATTACCAATGAGAGCCTTGATGTGGGTTTGTGCAATTGGTATCTCAATTATTTATACAATTAGATATGCTGAAAAAGTTAGAAAAGATCCATCGAAGTCATTAGTTGCTGATCAAGCTCAAGAAGATAAGGACCGTTTCTTGGGTGATTTAGATTTATCCGAAAAGAGTGACTTCACCGCTCGTCAAAAGTTATCATTGATTATTTTTGCGTTAGGATTCGTTGTAATGATTTACGGTGTTCAACAATTAGGTTGGTACTTTACTGAAATTGCGGTTGTCTTCTTAGCTGTAACGTACTTGCTGATTTTTACGGCTGGTCTCAAAGAATCCAAGTTCGTCGATAGTTTCGTTTCTGGAGCTGGAGACTTATTGGGAGTTGCTTTGACGGTTGGTTTAGCTAGATCTGTTGGTATCGTTATGGAAAATAGTTACGTCAGCGATACGATCATGAATTACTTCAGTAACAAGATCAGTGGTATGAATAGTGTCTTGTTCATCTGTGTCTTGTTCTTCGTTTATATCGTCTTAGGATTCTTCATTCAATCATCTTCAGGTTTGGCGGTACTTTCCATGCCAATCATGGCTCCTTTGGCCGATGTTGTGGGAATCGATCGTGCTTTGATCATCAATGCTTACAACTGGGGACAAGGTTTGATTGGTCTGATTGCGCCAACGGGATTGATTTTAGTATCGTTATCAATGGTTAAAGTTGGTTTCGATAAGTGGATCAAATTCGTTACGAAATTGTTAATTATGATAGTTGTTTTGATTTTAGTATTCTTAAGTATAGGTGTTTTATTATAAGAAAAGTCGTTGGTGAATTATCATCAACGACTTTTTTTGTACAATTTGTCAATTATAAGTATTATAAAATGTTATTCATTTTTAAATCGTCAATACTTAAATAAAAGTGTTGGGAGATAAGAAAATGAATGGTAATGCCAAAGTTCTTTCTAATCATGAATTACAATCACAAGCCCCTAGCTATTTGGAGACGATTTTTTCATTAGCTAATGGACATTTCGGTATTCGTGGCAGTAATCCACTACAAGAGTCATCTACTGGTGGTACCGTCGTTAATGGCTTTTATGAAATTTCGCCAATTCATTACGGGGAAGCTGCCTTCGGTTATGCAAAAAATAATCAAACTATTGTCAACTTACCAGATTTTTATGCATTAGAAATTTTTGATGAGAATGAAGACAGATTTGTTGCAAAGCTTGATGAAAAATCATTAGATATGCAAACGGGGATGTTGACTAGCAATTATATTTTGACCAATTCCGAGCAGCAGAAAATTAAATTAGTCGTTAAAAGCGTTTTGAGTCAGAACAAGGATTCATTCGTTGGTTTGCAGTATAAGATTCAAAGTTTGGATTATCAGGGAAAATTACTAATTAAAAAGCATTTGCAACCGGTCAAGAATGCCACAGAAAATAATGATCCTAGAAAATCTCGAGTTGTACAAACACTGACTTATCAAAGAGAGACTATCAATAACAGCTGTGAAATATTAAAAATCGCAACTAAATTCAGTCATCTTCATCTCGATTTAGGCTTGTGTTCTAAAATTTCATTGGAACAAAATATTGTTTTAAAAGAATCATTTGAATTTGAATGCATCGGTATCGTTGGTGAGATTGATCAAACGTTGAATTTGGATAAAATACCGACATTTCAAGATATTTTAGCTGATAGTCAAGATTTTTGGGATAAATTTTGGCATAACAGTGAAGTGATTATTTCCGGAAACGACGAACTAAATCAGGCTTTGCACTACAATATTTTTCAATTGATGTCATCTAGTGGTCGTGATGGAAAAACTAACATTGCGGCTAAAGGTTTGTCTGGAACTGGCTATGAAGGCCATTACTTTTGGGATACGGAAATGTATATGGCTCCATTTTTTGACTTTACTAATCCACAAATTGCTCGTAATTTAATTAAGTATCGTTATAGCATTTTGCCAGAATCTAAGAAAAGAGCTAAAACTTTGGGTGTTGATCAAGGAGTGTTGTTTGCTTGGCGGACGATCAATGGCCAGGAAGCTAGTGCCTATTATCCAGCCGGAACAGCACAATACCATATTGATGCTGATGTTGCTTTTGGCGTTTATCGATATTTGTCGGCAACTGATGATTGGCAATTCATTGAAGATTATGGACTAAAAATTGTTTTGGAAACAGCTAGATTTTGGCGTGGTTTTGGTAGTTATACAGAGATGAATGGGCGAAAGAAATTTTGTTTTTATGATGTAACAGGTCCTGATGAATACACAGCTATTGTGGATAATAATTATTACACTAATCGAATGGCTAAATTTAATTTGAATTTTGCAGTGAAATTGATTGAGAAATTCCCTCAAAAAGCTCAATCATTAGGGGTAACTTCAAAAGAAATTAATGATTTGAAACAGACAGCTCAAGCAATTTATTTACCATATGATAAGAAGCTTGGAATCAATCAACAAGATGACAGTTCATTCAAGAAGCCAGTTTGGCCATTTGAAAAAACGCCTAAAGAGAATTATCCACTGCTTTTGCACTATCATCCGTTGACTATTTATCGTTATCAAGTTAACAAACAGGCTGATACGATTTTGGCTGATTTTTTATTCAATGATATTTCTCAAGCACAATTAAAACGTGAATATGATTACTATGAAAAAATAACCACTCATGATTCTTCACTTTCTAGATCTATTTTTAGTGCGATGGCTGCTCGAATCGGTCTCAAACAAAAGGCCTATGATTACTTTATTGATACGGTCAGAACTGATTTAACCGATTTACAAGGTAACTCCGCTGACGGCTTGCATGTGGCTAATCTTGGTGGAAGCTGGTTGACAGTCGTCTTTGGCTTCTGTGGAGTAGAAGTAAAAAATGGCACTTTATTTCTTCACAATAATTTACCGAAGGCATGGAATAAGTTGTCAATTCGCTTGAAGTTTAAAGGACGTTTATTGAAGATGACATATTCCCCAGACAAGATAGAAGTAGATTTATTAGATGGCCAACCAATTAAATTATTTATTGACGGAACTAGTCAAATGATTGTCTAAGACCTTTGGCTTGAAAGGGGCTTTTCGTTATAATTAGAGTAACAATTTTGCTTGGAGGAAAAATATGTCAGATTATCGAATTGAAGAAGATACTTTAGGAGCTGTCAAAATTCCAAAAGATGCGCTTTGGGGAGCACAGACACAGCGTAGTCGCAATAACTTTTCCACAGGAAATAAGATGCCTTTAGAAATTATCAAGGCTTTGTTACAAATTAAAAGAGCAGCAGCAATTGCTAATAAAGAGGTTGGAGCAATCGATGCTAATAAAGCAGATTTGATAGTAGAATCGATTGATCAATTGTTAAAACTTGATGATGCCAGTTTACGTAAGGATTTCCCATTGGTTGTCTATCAAACAGGTTCTGGTACGCAAACGAATATGAATGTGAACGAAGTCGTCAGTCATGTTGCTCAAAACATCAATCCTCAATTAGAAATTTTGCCAAATGATGATGTTAATCACGGACAAAGTTCCAATGATATTTTTCCTACAGCAATGAATATTACTGCAGCCATGGCAGTAGAAAAATTAATAGATTCTCTAAAACATTTGATAGAAGAATTGCAAACTAAGCAAGCTAAATACTGGCGTGTAGTCAAGATTGGTCGAACACATTTGCAAGATGCAACACCGTTAACTTTTGGACAAGAAGTCAGTGGTTGGGTTTCAATGTTGCAACATGATTTGGATTATTTACAAACACTTAAGAAAACTCTTGGTGAATTAGCAATCGGTGGAACGGCCGTGGGAACTGGTTTGAATGCCGCTCCTGGTTTTGCTGAAAAAATTGCTGAACAAATGAGTATCGTTTACGACTTTGAATTTACTGCTGATACGAATAAATTCTTTGGTCTAGCAGCACATTCAGGTTTAAACGTTGTTCATGGCGCGATCAAAACTTTAGCCAGTGACTTGTTGAAGATTGCTAATGATGTCAGATTCTTAGCTAGTGGTCCCCGTTCTGGGTATGGTGAATTGAATATTCCGGCTAATGAACCTGGTTCTTCAATCATGCCGGGAAAGGTCAATCCTACTCAAGCGGAAGCTATTACAATGGCTGCTATTAAAGTTATGGGTAATGATGTCACAATCGATTTGGCTGCTAGTCAAGGTAACTTTGAGATGAACGTCTATAAGCCAGTTTTAATCAGTACTTTCTTAGAATCGGCTGAGTTGTTGACCGGAACGATGACTGGTTTTGCAGACAAAATGATTGCTGGTTTGACGGTCAATAAAACGCGGATGCAAGAACTAGTCGACCAATCGTTGATGACAGTTACAGCATTATCGCCACATATCGGTTATCATCACAGTGCTGAAATTGCCCAACTGGCTCAAAGAGAAGGAACGACTTTACGAGAAGCTGCTATCAAGTCTAAATTAGTTACGGCAGAACAATTTGATCAATGGGTCGTGCCAATTGATATGACAAATATTGAGGAGAAAAAAGATGGCCAATAAGTTTATTTTTAAACCAAATAAGATTGAGGAATTAAAGGATAGTTATGATGTCGTAATCGTCGGTTCTGGTGGGGCAGGTTTGACGAGTGCGATTCAAGCTTATGAATTAGGACTTTCACCAGTGATTTTAGAAAAAATGGACAAAATTGGTGGCAATACCAATCGAGCTTCTTCAGGGATGAATGCCGCCGAGACTTTCGTCCAATTGAATCACCATATCGTTGACAGCTTTCAAGAATTTTATGACGAAACTTTTATCGGTGGTGGCAAACAAAATAATCCCGAACTTTTGAAATTCTTCACTGAACACGGAGCTTTAGCAATCGACTGGTTGGATCAACATGGATTAAAACTCGATGATTTAACTATCACTGGTGGAATGAAAACTATGCGAACTCACCGTCCTAGTAGTTTGATGCCAATTGGTGGCTATTTAGTTACTGAATTGTTGAAATACGTTGAAAAATACCAAATTCCTCTATTTGATAATGTTAAAGTAACTGATATTTTATCTGATAATGGTCAAATTAATGGTATCAAAGCTGAATCAGACCGTGAAATTGAAATTAAGACTTCTGCGGTGATTTTAGCAACAGGTGGTTTCGGAGCTGGAAAGGACCTCTTAGCACAGTATCGTTCTGACTTGCTTAATCTTAGAACGACTAATCAACCGGGAGCTACTGGAGATGGAATCAAACTAGCTCAAAAATTGGGCGCTCAATTAGTCGATATGGAACAAGTTCAAGTTCATCCAACTGTTCAACAAGATACTCCTCATGCATATTTGATTGGTGAAGCTGTTCGTGGCGAAGGAGCCATTTTAGTCAATAATGATGGAACTCGTTTCGTCAATGAATTGGATACTAGAAAGAATGTCACTCAAGCTATCGATGGTTTAGGTGGAACTGGTGCTTACTTGATTTTTGATACCGATATTCGTAAGCGGGTCAAAGCAATCGAATTTTATGATCACGTTGGTTTAGTAAAAACAGGACAAACTTTGACCGATTTGGCCACTGAAATCAAAGTTGATGCAAATAATTTAGAAGAAACCGTATCTAAGTGGAATCAAGCAGTTAAATCTCAACGAGACTCAGAATTTAACCGTACGACAGGTATGGAACGTGATATTTCGGACGGACCATTCTTTGCTATCCATATTGCGCCAGCTGTTCACTATACGATGGGGGGCTTGAAGATTAATGATAAAACTCAAGTGTTGAATACGGATAATAAAGTTATTAATGGCTTGTTTGCGGCTGGTGAAATTGCTGGTGGTTTACACGGTAATAATCGAATCGGTGGTAATTCAATCGCTGAAACGGTAGTCTTTGGTAGACAAGCTGGACAACAAGTTTATAAATATCTCCACTAAAAAAGCTGACCAAAACGGTCAGCTTTTTTAGACTAATTTAGTAAGGTCAAGTGGTGTTTCTAGGTGATAATCAACTTTTGCAAATTCAGGGTTCTCTTTAGCACCCCAACTAGCTAAACCAAATTCGATACCGGCATTTTTGGCACATTGGAAGTCATAAATTGAATCGCCAACGTACATCGTATCTTGAGGAGATAAATTTAAAGTTTCCATGGCTTTTAAAATAGGATCAGGATTTGGTTTGTGTAATTTTGTTTTGGAAGCAGTAATAAAGATATCAAAATATTTATCAATATCAAAATTATCTTTAACAACTTGCATTTCAGTATCAGTTCTTGAAGTAACAATGCCAAGTTTGATGTTTCGTTGGTGTAATCGTTCTAAGGCTTGTTCGATACCATCAAAAACTGTGGCATAGTGGAACATAGCATGATCATTTTCATTCCAGTCGGCTAATAATTTTTGGCTCTCTGCTTCTGAATGTACATACCTTTCGACAGCCTTAGTACCGGGAATTCCTAAAATATAGAAGAGTTCTTCAGCGGTTGGTTTAATACCATAAGTGTCGGACAGTGTTTTTTGGAAAGATTTGATAATCGTTTTTTCGGTATCAATCAAAGTGCCATCAACGTCGAATAAAATTGTACTTTTCATAATGAAATCCTCCTAAATGTAAATCATCTGTGTTTTGGATTTAATTAATTTGTTCTCAAGCTTTTGGGGCAACTCACCATTTGTAATAATATAATCAATTTGATTTAATTTGAGAGCTTTGAAATTGTGTTGAACGTTTACTTTACTACGATCCAATAAGAGAACGATTTTTTTGGATTGTTTACGAATTTTCGCTTTATAATCAAGGTCATCTTCATAAGCATAATAAACTCCTTGTCCATCGATTCCGACACAACTGAGAAAAGCATAATCGAATGAATAATTCTCCATATCAAGACAAGGCTTAGTTCCGACAACACAACGTTTCTCGGGGTCCAAATTACCACCTAAGATTCGTGATTTGCAAGGAGCAAAACGAATTAGTTGGTCAGCAATATCCAAGGAATTAGTTACGGCAAATAATTCTTTTTTAGTGATATATCTCGACAAAAAGCTAATGGTTGTAGAAACGTCTAAATAAATTTGATTGGCTTGATTAGCAAAAACAGCAGCTTTTTTAGCCAATTTTTGTTTGTCAGTAACGTGCTGATCATTACGTTTTAAGTAGTTGTCGAGTTTTTTAAAAGTATTGGGTAAACTAATACCGCCATAACTTCGTTCAACTAAATCATTATCAGTTAATTTGACGATATCACGACGAGCAGTGTCCCTAGAAGTATTGGTTAAATCGATGATTTCTTTGAGAGACAGAGAGTGTTTTTCTTGCAGAGTTTGCATAATTAGTTCTAACCGTTCTTTTTGCATATGTTTACCACCTAAAAAATAAGTTACTATAAGCATTTATCTTATAGTAACTTATTTTAACTTAAAACACAATATTAAGCTTCTTGATCACTTGATTGCATTTTGTCGTTGTAACCAAAGAGGTAAGTGAGAATAAATGCTGCGCCAAAGGCAATTAAATGAGAGACGATGTAGGCAGTGAAGTTAGAATCAATTCCACCTTTAGGATTGATGAATGAAGGGAAACCGATCAAACTTCCAGTAAATCCATAAATTACTAAGTTCATTCCACCAGCGACAGCACCGCCGATTGCATTACCAATCATTGTCATGTAGAAGACCTTTTTGTATTTTAGAAGGATTCCGTAAAGTGATGGTTCAGAAATTCCACAAAGAGCAGAAACACCAGCTGAATATCCAAGAGCTTCAAACTTCTTTTTCTTAGTCTTGACAGCTACTGCAAAAACTGCACCGGCAATTCCCATAGCAGTAATTGAAGTTAAAGCACAGATAACACTTTGACCGTTGACAGCTAAGTCATTGATAACGATAGGAATCAAAGGCCAGTGAAGACCAAAGACAACGAGAATTGGATAGAAGGCACCGTAGATAGCACCACCGATAATGCCATTGAAAGCTAATAAACCAGAAATACCATCGGCCAAACCTTTACTCAAAACAGTGATAATTGGAGCAACGGCTAGTAGTAAAACAAAAGATAAAATAATAATTTCAATAATAGGAACGAAGATACCTTGAATCATTTCAGGGATAGCTTTCTTGAGATACTTTTCAACATATTTACCTAACCAAGCTGCTACGATAATAGGGAAGACGGATCCAGAATAGTTCATGATTTTAACGGCGAAGTCACCGAATAATCCGATTTCTGGAACCTTGTTGCCGGCAATACCAATAATATTGGGATGAATTAGAAATGCTCCAATAACAGCCATGGCAATAGGATCAGAACCGAGCTTCTTGGCAGCAGTAAAGCCTAGGATAACTGGCAAGAAGTAAAAGATCGTATCAGCCATTGTATTGATCAATAAGTAGATTCCGGCTTTGTCACTTAAAACTCCAGCACTAACTAAACCGGCTAAGATACCTTTGGTGATACCAGAACCAGCTAAAACGCCGATGATTGGCATCATAGAAGCAGTTAAAATACCGATAAATTCATCGTAGCCGTGTTTGATTTTTGCACCAAGACTTTGGTTTTCTACTTGTTCAACAACAGCTTCTTTAGAGATTGAATCTTCAGTGTTAAGACGGGGCAAAACATCTAGAATGGCATTGAAGACATCAGTCACTTTATTGCCAATAACAACTTGATATTGGCCTTGAGCTTTCATAACTTTGATAGTAACGTCCATATCTTCTAAAGCTTTAGTGTCGGCCTTTGATTCATCTTTTAATGTGAAACGCAGTCTTGTCATGCAGTGAATCAAAGTGTCGATATTTTCATCGCCGCCGACGTGTTTGATAATTTGTTTTGCATCAGCTGTATAATCCATAATTTTTCTCCTTTAACATAGTCTTTCTTCAGGTAAGTAATCGATTGGTAACCAACTTAAAATATCTTCTAAAAATTTATCCCAGTAATACCAATCATGTTTACCGTTGGTAAAATCAGTTTCAACTTGAATGCCGAGTTGTGATAATTCGTCAATGAATTTTTGATTGTCTTGATAAAGAAAATCTTGTTTACCGCACCAATCAAATAATTTAGGGACGGCTTCATTGCAAGCAAGTTTTTGTTTAGCCAAATGTATGAGATTATTTTGAGAATTATTAAAATTCTTTTGATCAAAGATACCGTTCCAATAATTCTGAGGACGAAAACTCTCAAGAATTTCATTATTACAAGGGTAAAAGGCTCCGGATAAGGCAGCAGCGTGGCTAAATTGATTGGTAGAAAGGGCTATTTTATAAGCTCCATAACCACCCATCGAAGCACCCATGATGAAATTCTTCTCTCGATCAGTAGAAATCTGTGGGAAAAATTCATGTACGACCTTCGGTAATTCTTCGGCAATATCGCTGTAGTAATTTAGACCATAATTGGTATTGGCATACCAGCTCAAATCAGCGTTGGGCATAACGACTGCCACGGCGGTATTTTTAAGCAAACGTTCGAGACGAGTTTTACGCAGCCAAGAAGTATTGTCATCGCTCATGCCATGGAGTAAGTAAATCACCGGAAGATCATTTAAAATATTTTGGTCCCAAGTGGTGTCATTAGTAACTTGTGGTAAGAGGACGTCCATTTGGCAATCTTTAAGTAAAGCATTAGAAAAGTAATTGATTTTTAAATGTGCCATTTTTTGCTCCTTCATCTTTTTTGTTATTTGAACAAATCTCATTGACAAGGCTTATTGTATACGCTTACAATTTAATTAATCAGTTTATATTTGCTCAAATAACTACCATTTTTTGTATAGGAGTGAGAAATATGGCTACACCAATGGAGATACTAGAATTTGATTACGTTAATCCCGTCAAATGTATTTATCATCGGCCAATTGGAAAAAAATATGTTGTCCCACATTGGCACGAGGCAATTGAAATTACCTATGTTGCTAAGGGCAATCCGGGGACTATGTTTATTGAAGATCAGACGTATCAGTTGGAGCAGGGGGATATCTATGTTATTAATTCTCGTTTGATTCACGGATTTGATACTAAAATCACCAATAGTCAGCGGATAGTTACCTTGCTGATCAATTTTGATTGGCTACGTCATTGTTTACCAAAAACTGTTCGTAATAAGAGCTTTTCTTTAATTAAGCAACCAAAAAAAGACAGCCAATTGGCTGCCTTCAGGGAGTTAGTAGGTTTAATAAATAATATTAAGGATTATCAATGTCTAGATACTAGTGAGGATAATCATCTGCATCAATTATCAATGTCGGTAGAACTAATCAGTGTTTTAGTAAAAAACTTCACGGTTGATCAGGAATTGCAACATCAAATACCGCAAATGATTGCCCAAGTAATTGAAGATTTTCATCAGCAATATCAAAATGAAATTCAACTATCAGATATGGCTAAGAATTACAATTATAGTTATGCTTATTTCTCCAAGTTATTTAAGCGTTACTTAGGCATCTCACCTAAGAAATATTTGACCTTGTTACGAGTTCAAAAAGCAGCCGAAATGATTGAAATTAGTGATGATAAATTAAGCCAGGTAGCTTTGAAAACAGGTTTTCCTGATGAAAAAAGTTTTTATGCTGCCTTTAAAGCTAAGTATCGACAAACGCCTTTGGAGTATCGTAAGAAGTTAGAGAACATAAATTAAATTAAATCGCCACTAGCACCTTTAGTGTCGACGGATAATAAATGAGTTTCCCAATTTGGGAAGCTCTTTTTTGTTTCGTCAATAATTTTTTGAGCGTCATTGAGGTTAGAAGCAATAGCCATTAAAGTTGAACCACTACCACTGATATAAAGAACGCCGCCGTCTTTTTGACAGATAGATTTAACAGCTGAATAGTCGGGAATCAATTTGCTACGGAAAGGTTCATGCATTTTATCGATGATAGCTTGACGAATCAACTCCAAATTACCACTTTCTAAAGCTTTGGAAAGAGCTACAGCGTGTCCAACTTGATAGCTGACCGTTTGATAGTCCATCGATTTGGGGAGAACTTGACGAGCTTTTTTGGTGCTTAGTTGATAATCGGGAACTAAAGCTACAAAGAATAAATCTGGGGAAACTTTGAAAGCAACATTTTGAATATTTTCTTGACTATCAGTAAAAGAAACGTTCAAATTTCCTAAAATGGCAGGAGCAACGTTGTCGGAATGTCCTTCCATTTCAGTTGCCAAGGTTAAGATTTCTTCTTTATTTAATGGAGAGTCAAACCACAAGTTAGCTCCCATCAAACCACCGACGATGCAAACGGCCGAACTGCCTAATCCACGAGAAACGGGAACATGATTGTCGATAGTGATTTTTACGTTGGGAACTGGTTGATTGAGGAATTGGCAACCGCGGACGAAAGCTTGATAAATTAAGTTTTGTTCATTTTGAAATTGTTCGTCGCAGCCATTTATGATCAATTTTTGAGAGCTTTGCTCAAAGTCAATTGTTGAATAGAGTGAAACGGCTAAACCCATACAGTCGAAACCGACACCTAAGTTGGCACTTGTAGCAGGGACTTTAATTCTTATCATAAAAATCAGCCTCGACTTTCTGTTGGATGTAGTCTTCCATTTTATCTTTATCGATCACATCATCATGCAAAACTGGTAAATTCCAAACCTCAGCGAGATTTTTAGGAATTGGTAGATTAGTTTTTTCGTGAATAGCTTGCATGGCATCGAAGTCATCGTCAATTTTTTGTTTGAGAATAGCCTCTGCAACTACGTGCGTAAATTTATAAGGACTAGCTGTACTGAGTAGGATCATAGGTGTTTTAGAGTCTTTTTCTTGATAGTCACGCATGACCTTGTATCCGACTGCAGTGTGAGGGTCCATTAAATAGTTATCTTGTTCATAAACTTGTTCTATGGACTGTTTGATTTCTTCATCAGTGCTATATCCACAATAAAAATCTTTTTGAATTTCAGCCAAAACTTCTGGTTTAACTTGATACTTGCCGATATCTTCCAGTTGATCCATTAATTGCTTAACGTATTGCGTATCTTCGCCAGACTTGTAATAGAGTAGTCTTTCAAAATTGCTAGAAATTTGAATATCCATGCTAGGTGCGAAAGTCTTTAGGAATGGACGATTGCGGTCATAAACACCAGTTTGGAAAAATTTTGTTAGGACATTGTTTTCGTTGCTGGCAACAATGAATTTTTTAACAGGCAATCCCATTTGTTTAGCGTAATAACCAGCTAAGACATCACCAAAATTACCAGTTGGAACAGTGAAATTAACTTGGTCTCCTAAGTTGATTTGATCTTTTTTTACTAGTTGTATATATGAAGCAAAGTAATAAACGACTTGGGGAATCAGACGTCCGATGTTAATAGAATTAGCACTTGAAAGACTGACATTTTCGCCTAGTTTTTGCTTGAAATTTTGGTCGTTGAAAATCTTTTTGACATTACTTTGAGCATCGTCAAAATTTCCTCTGATAGCAGTGATTTCTGTGTTGCTACCAGTAGTCGTCTGCATTTGTAATTGTTGAATCTTGCTGACACCGTTATGTGGATAGAAGACTGTGATACCCATTTTTTCAAGATTTTTAAAGCCTTCAAGAGCAGCCTTACCAGTATCACCACTCGTGGCTGTTAAAATCATGACTCTTTGTTCTGATGTTAGAACTTGTTTCATTAATTGTGGCAACATTTGTAGACCAATATCCTTAAAAGCACTCGTTGGTCCGTGAAATAGTTCTAGAATATTAAAATTGTTAACTTGTTTGATAGGAGTTATAAGTGAGGTGTCAAAGCTATGATCATAGGCATTTTGGATACATTCTTCAATTTGTGTTTCTGAAAAATCTGGCAATAATTTCATCAAAACAATTTTAGCGATTTCTTGATAATTTTTATGTACCAATTGTTCCAAATTGATGTTTAATTTTGATAATTCTGGATAGACAAAAAGCCCACCGTCATCAGAGAATCCTTTCTTAATTGCTGCTTTGGCAGGTAGTTGCACCTGATTGTCACGTGTACTTGTATAATTTTTATTCATAATCATAACTCCTTGCTTTTCGAATATCTATATAGTAGACTGTTCATAAATTAAAAACAAGTGTTTATTGTTGATAGACACAAATAAAAGAAAACAGGAGGTTAAACCTATGAAAATTGCAATCTTAGGATTTGGTACAGTAGGAAAAGGCGTATATGAAATAGTTAAGAAGGCCAATATGCAAACCCAAAACCTCTCTGTAAGTCACATTTTGATTAGGAAAAATAAAGCTCGGACAATGTCAGAGATGACAGATGACATGTCGAAAATTTTAAATGACAAGGACGTTGATGTTGTTGTCGAAGTAATGGGTGGTATCGAACCAGCTCATGAATATATCTTGGCAGCCTTAAATCATGGTAAGAATGTTATTACAGCTAATAAGGCTGTCGTAGCTATTTATTTGAAAGAATTTACAGAAGCAGCTGAAAAAAATCATGTGAAATTTTACTTTGAAGCTTCTGTCGGTGGTGGTATTCCTTGGATCCAGGGGCTGGAAAAAGCTTTACGCATTGATAACGTTAATTCGATTTCTGGTATCTTCAATGGTACAAGTAATTTTATTTTGGATCAGATGAGTAAAAAAGGGCAATCATTTATTGAAGTATTAAAAGAAGCTCAAAAACTCGGCTATGCTGAAGCTGACCCAAGTGCTGATATTGATGGATATGATATTGCCAACAAGTTGTGTATCAGCGCAGATATTGCTTATGACATTGATATTAAAAATCATCAAAAGCTACCTATTTTTGGAATTAGAAATATTACTTGTGAAGATGTGAAGTATTTCCAAAAACGTGGTCTAGCAATTAAATTGATTGGTCGTTCACATCAAAAAGACAACAAGTTCGATTATGTGGTCGAACCAGCACTATTTTTGGATCAGACTTTGGAAGCTAATACTCCCGATAATTACAATTTGATTTCTTTAAATGGGGAGACAATTGGCAAGCTCGACTTCTTTGGTCAAGGAGCAGGAATGTTACCAACTGCTAATGCAATCGTCCAAGACATTTTGGATGTTAAGGAAAGAAAGAGTCATTTGAAACGTGACTTTGATAAACGAATGGAATATTGTCCAGATTTAACTAAAGGTGATTATCTCTTGCGTACAAAAGTTGATGTCAGTGATTTATTTAAAGACTATCAAGTTTCAAAAGAAGGTTCATATCTAGCTGTTCATCAGATTCCGGTTGGAATGATGCATAAATTAATGAAATTAGTTTTACAAAAGGATAAGACAGCTTTCATGGTCAGCCTTCCAGATCAGGAGGTTGCCTAATGAAAGTTGCAAAATTTGGAGGAAGTTCAGTAGCTGATGCTGGACAATTTAAAAAGGTCAAACAAATCATTGAAGCAGATTCTGATAGACAAATAGTTGTTGTCAGTGCTGCTGGTAAGAGTGTTAGTGAAAAAATCAAGGTTACTGATCTTTTGATAAAAATGGAACAAGCTATTAATGAAGGTAATGACTTTTCTAAGTTATTCTCAAAGATTAGTTCACGGATTTTAAAAATTAGAGATGATTTGAACCTGAATCTCGATATTGAAGCGGATTTAAATGAAATTGCTAAGCATTTAAATGGTTGCTCTCATGATTATTTGATTTCTCGGGGCGAGTTTTTGACAGGTAAGATGATGGCTGAATTCTTAGGTTATTATTTCGTCGATGCCAAAGATATTTTGATTTTTGATGGTGATAATTTAAACTACGAACTATCTCGTCAAAAACTATTAGTAATTTTACAAAATCATCAAAATATTTTAGTTCCTGGTTTTTATGGCAGCAACGAAGATGGTTCAGTTCATCTAATGCCAAGAGGTGGTAGCGACATAACTGGGGCAATTTTGGCTAATTTGGCTGATGCTAAATTGTACGAAAACTGGACTGATGTCTCGGGAATCTTAATGGCAGATCCGCGAATCGTTGATCATTCAAAGAAAATTGACGTTTTAACTTATGAAGAATTACAAGAGTTGTCATATATGGGTGTCGGTGTTTTCCAAGAAGAAGCCGTGCGTCCAGTACGTCAAAAAAATATTCCAACCGAGATTCTCAATACTAATTGTCCTAGTGCTGGTGGAACTTTAGTTGTTGCTAAAGAGAAGCATTTGAACAACAATATCGTAACGGGAATTGCTGGTAAAAAAGATTATATAGTCATTACTATTAAAAAATATCGTTTGAGTAAGCATTTGGAAGTATTGCAAAAGGTATTAGCTGTTTTTCAGAAACAACACATTTCAATTGATTCAACTCCTTCGGGAAATGATGGTTTTAGTTTCTTATGTCAACGTGGAGATATTGGCAATAAATTAAAATTGATCATTCAAGAATTGAAAGCTAATTGTGGCGTTGATGCAGTTAATGTCCGTGAAAATATTGCTTTAGTAGCCGCTGTTTCATTGAAATTAAGTAGTCGTCCAGCCATTGCAGGAAGAATTCTTAATTATTTAGATGAAAGTCTAATTAAAGTGAAATTTGTGTTCCAAGATGGTAGCGATATTAAAGTAGTCTTTGGCGTTAACAATGAAGATTACGAGAAAACAATTGAAAAAATTTATCATGAATCAATTAATTCAATCACACAAAAAATTTCTGCATAGAAAAAGCTCTCAAGGTCATGCCTTGAGAGCTTTTTTTAGTGATTTTGAGTTGAATAAGTGATTGAGTTGGCCAAAAATTCTTTGTCATCAGGATCTGCTCCAACACGTTTATCACTGTCTAATTTCTTGATTTGTTCCATTTCTTCAGGTGTTAAGTCAAAGTGATAGTCGAAAAGATCGATATTTTCTTTGATACGACTTTCGTGAGTTGATTTAGGAATGATTATTTCACCACGTTGAATATGCCAGCGTAGGACAATTTGGGCAGGTGTTTTGTGATGATTTTCAGCTATTTCTTTAATTACTGGATCATCAATGACTTTATTTAAGCCACCACCTAATGGACTCCATGATTCATGAGCAATGTGTTTTTCTTGTAAGTACTCGTGGAGATCAGTCTCTTGTAAATAAGGGTGCGTTTCAATTTGGTCGACCATAGGAGCAATCGTAGCCTTTTCCATTAATTGTTCAATGTGATGAGCTTTGAAGTTAGAAACCCCGATAGCTCTAACTTTACCTTGTTTATAAAGATCTTCCATCGCACGCCAGTTTTCTTCAAAGCCTTCAGCTGGCCAATGAATCAAATAAAGATCCAAATAATCTAAGCCCAATTTTTGTAAAGAATTGTTAAATTGAGCAATTGTTGCATCATATCCTCGAACGTCGTTCCAAATCTTAGTGGTAATGAATAAGTACTTTCTATCAATGCCACTTTCTTTGATAGCTTTGCCAACAGCCGTTTCATTATCGTAAAAACTAGCTGTATCGATGTGACGGTAACCACTTTGGATAGCCCATTTGACACTATTTAGCACTTCATCGTCTGACATTCTAAATACGCCTAGACCTACTTGGGGAATCATTACACCATTGCTTAATTCAATATAAGGAATATTTGTCGCCATAAATTTACCTCCTATGTTTTTTCAAAAACTATTATAGCCCATTTATTTGTATAAAAAATGTATAAAGAATGTAAATGTTATATCTGATTATTTTACAGAAAATATATTTTTATTTTACATTCGTTTGTTACTCTTATGTTGCTCGAAAAAAACAAACAGAAAGTGGGATTTATCTATGAAAAAAGGGCGATTATTAACCGCTGTTTTAGGGGTATTTTTACTACTCGCAGGGGTATTAACTGGATGTTCATCTAACAGTTCAGCATCACAAAAAGCTGGTAGTAAGGATAATAAGGAGATCACAATGGTCTTCTATCCAAATGAATCAGCTAAGAACTTCACTGCTTCACGTAAAGCTTTACAAGAAGAATTACACAAGGCTACAGGTAAGAAGATCAATATTCAAACAACAACTGATTACAACGTGGCGATTGCTGCTATCGCTTCAGGTAAAGCACAATTAGCATTCATGGGTGCCGATGGTTATATTCAAGCACATGCACAAAACAAAAAAGTTGTTCCTTTGCTTCTACAATCAGGTCCAGATGGAACTACAAAGGGTGCAAGTTATCGTTCATATCTAATGGTTCAAAAAGATAAGGCCGATCAATACAAAAAAGATGGCAAGTACAATATCGACAAGATCAAGGGTGAAAAGATTTCATTCGTTTCAGCTAGTTCAACATCAGGTTTTGCCGTACCAACAGACGAAATTGCTAAGCATTTCAAACTAAAGAACAAAGATGAACTATCAGAAGGTGGCAAGTTCTTCAGTAAAGTATTGTATGGAACAACTCACCCAGGTTCAGCTATTAACTTATTAAAGGGTGACGCTGACGTTGCTGCATTTGATGATGGTGATTTGACACCATTCTTGAAAGTTACAGAAGGTAGTTACGATAAGGTTGGTTCAACATTTACAGTTCGTGATGATGCCGATGCACCATTTGCTGAATTCAAAGGTAAGCAATTAGTTAACCTATCAGTATTACCAGTTCAAAATGGACCTTTCGTAGTAAACTCAGGTGCATTAAGCAAGAAAGATATTGATGCAATTACAAAACGTTTCACAACTAAAGAATTTACAGAAACAAAGGGTCTATTCTCAGATGGTAAGGGTAAGACACCAACACTATGGCAAAAGAAGAGTGACAAGACAATTCTTCTAAAAGTTGATGATGACTGGTACAAACCTACACATGAACTAGTTGGTAAATAAGAGAGGTATCTTATGTTAGAGGTTAAGAATTTACAAAAGAGTTACGAGAAAGACAAGCCAGCTTTGACAGACATTTCTTTCGACATTAAACCGGGGACTTTTGTTGCGATTATTGGTCCTTCTGGCGCTGGTAAGACAACAATTTTAAGAAGTTTAAATCAATTGATCAAAGATGATGACGGTCAAATCCTCCTCGATGGCAAGGATATTCGCAGTGCTAACAAAGAGCAACTACGTAAGTTTCGCCGTCAAATCGGGATGGTTTTCCAAAATTATAATTTGGTTGAAAGATTGACAGTTATTGAAAATGTTTTACATGGTCGATTAGGTTATAAGTCAACTTTGGCGGGTGTTTTTGGTAGATATACTCAAGAGGAAAAAGAAGAAGCAATGTCTCTTTTGAAAAAAGTTGGTTTAGAGAATTTTGCTTTAAAGAGATGTTCCGAATTGAGTGGTGGTCAAAAACAACGTGTTGGGATTGCCAGATCATTGATTCAACATCCAAAGGTTATTCTCTGTGATGAACCGATTGCTTCTCTGGATCCGGCCTCTGCACAAAATGTCATGGAATTACTTAAGAGATTGACTGATGAGTACAACTTAATTTGTATAGCTAATTTGCATCAAATCAATATGGCAAAAAAATATGCTGATCAAATTATTGGCATTAGAAAAGGACATTTAGTTTTTGATGAAGATGCTGATTTATTGTCAGAAGATATTTTGAGGACTCTTTATGATCAAGATATTACAAAGGAGCTTGAATAATGCAATCTCCTACAAATTTTTTAAAACACAAAGGATGGCATCAGACAGCGATAATCGCAATTATTGGCGGTACTTATATATTCGCTAGTTGGATTTTGAGCTTTGATAATTTAGCTGGTTTTACTGCAATTCCCAGGGCTTTTGCTTGGTTAGGGGTTAATTTCAAACCAACGGCTAGTTCAACAGAATTCCTACCTAAAATATGGCAAAAATTGCTACAAACTGTTCTTTTAGCAATTTCTTCTACGGTAGTGGCATCAGCTATTTCCATCTTCGTGGCTCTATTAGGATCCAAGGTTACTGGAATCAACGGAACGGTTCAGACAATTGTGCGAGGAATCGCATCTTTCTTTAGAAATATTCCGTTAGTAGCTTGGTCTATGATTCTTTTGTTCTCATTTAAGCAGAGTGATTTTACTGGTTTTCTAGCACTTCTATTGCTATCGATTGGTTACTTGATCCGTGCTTTTATGGAAATTATTGAGGACGAAGCTAGTGAAACAATGTTGGCTTTAAAAGCTACTGGTGCAAGCTACTTCCAAGTTATTTTTCAAGCAGTTTTGCCACAAATCTTACCAAGTATTTTAAGTTGGATTCTTTACATGATTGAAAATAATGTACGTGATGCGACTTTGGTTGGTATTTTGACAGGTACAGGAATTGGTTTTATCTTTGATGTTTACTTTAAGAGTTTTCGATACGATGCTGCCGGAATGACTGTTTTAGCAATTATTATTGTTGTTATTGCTTTAGAAACTATTTCCAATCAAATTAGGAGGGTGATTTTATGATTAATGCAGACGAACAAATTATTCAACAACCTAATCCACCCAAGTCTCCTGAGATCAAGTTGCATGAGAATAGTTTATCAAGAACAATGATCGTGGTAGTTTTTGCTAGTTTAGTAATCATTACTGGCTATACATTGATGCATTTAGACGCAGCGGGCATTCAATTGAACACTGCTTTTAAAGAATTAGCTACAAATTTGCAACAAATGTTTTTACAGCCTAGTGCCGGAACTGATGGCTTTACGCCTTTATTGCAAGCTTTGGCTGGCAGTGTTTTACTTTCGATTCTAACAACGATTATTGGTGCAGTTTTTGGATTCTTCTTTGCCGTTCTGGCATCTAAGAATTTAACTAACGCATACTTAGGAGCCGGAATAAGAGTAGTTATGGCGGTTGTGCGAGCAATTCCAACTATCATCTGGGCTTTGATCTTTTCTATTATTTGTGGACTGGGTACTACAGCTGCAGTTTTAGGCTTGAGTTTTCATAGTGTGGCTTATTTAACTAAGGCGTATTCAGAAAGTATTGAAGGAATTGACAAATCGACAATTGAATCATTAAAAGTAACCGGAGCAAAATTTTGGGTCGTTGTCTTCCAAGCAATTTGGCCTACAATTATTGCCTCATTCGTTTCATGGACGTTCATTCGTCTAGAAATCAATTTTGCTAATGCGATTGCTGTTGGTGCTGCCGCCGGTGCCGGTGGAATTGGTTATCAACTGTTTGTCGCTAGTGGGATGAGTTTTGATTTCCACGAAACAGGATTGATCGTTTATCTAGTTATTTTTGTAACGTTTGTACTTGAGTTTATAGCGGTTAAAATTCGTCAGATGTATTTAAACCGTTAATTAGGGAGAAGATTTTATGATTGAAGCAGTTATATTTGATTGGGCAGGAACGACCGTTGATTATGGTAGTTTGGCACCTGTCATTGCCTTTAAAAATGCCTTTAAGAATGCTGGTATTTCATTGACAGACGATGAAATCCGTCGTGATATGGGGATGGCTAAATGGGATCATATCGGCAAGATATTGGAACTAGAAGATGTCAAACAACAATGGAAAAAAATGTATTCTAAATTGCCAATGGATGATGATCGTAAGAAAATTTACGAAGATTTTCAACAATCGTTGTTACATTATTTGAGAGAAGATACTGACTTAAAAGCTGGTGTTTTGAAAACTTTCAATTATTTGAAGGAATATGGAATCAAGGTTGCCACGACAACAGGATATACTGCTGAAATGATGAAAATCGTTCAAGAAAAGGCTGCTGACCGTGGCTATACCCCTGAGTTAGTGGTGACGTCAGAAGATGTTGACGGGGTTGGCAGACCATCACCAGCAATGATCCAATTCATTATGAAAAAGTTCAATATTAGTGATCCTAAAAAAATTATCAAAGTTGGGGATACTTTGGTAGATATTAAAGAAGGTCAAAATGCTGGCGTCAAAACAGTTGGGATAGTTGAAGGAAGCAGTTTGATGGGATTAACGCAGGTTGAATTCGATGAGTTGAACAATGAAGAACAAATCGCTAAACGTAACGAAGTTAAACGTAAATTTGAATCAGTAAATGCTGATTTTGTGATTGATAGCATTTTGGATTTAGTCCAAATTGTAGAATATTTAAATGAATCGATGGATAAAAAATGGTAGAAAAAAATTATTTACTCTTAACTCCTGGACCCTTAACAACCAGCGAAGAAGTAAAGCAAGCAATGGACTTTGATTACTGTACTTGGGATGATGATTATAAAAAAATCACTCAATCATTTCGCCATTCGCTTTTAGAAGTTGCACAAGTAAGTGACGAAGAGTATACGGCAGTCCCTATCCAAGGTAGTGGTACTTACGGTGTCGAATCAGTAATTAGTTCTACAATTTCAGATGATGATACTTTATTGATTGCCATGAATGGTGCTTATGGTAAGCGTATTGGAGAAATGGCAGATATATACGGTATCAATCATGTTGATCTAGTCGTTGATGAAAGACAACCAATTACTTTAGAAGCAGTTACAAAATGTTTGGATGCTAATCCTGACGTAACTCATTTTGCGATGATCCACTGTGAAACTACAACTGGAATTTTGAATCCGATTGAAGATATAGTTCCTTACGTTAGTGGCAGAGGAGTAACAACAATTGTAGATGCTATGAGTAGTTTTGGTGGCATTCCAATTGATGTTAAGGCTAATAAGATTGATTATTTAATCAGTAGTTCTAATAAATGTATCCAAGGTGTACCAGGATTCTCATTTGTGATTGCCAGAAAAGAAGTTTTGGAAAAAGCTAAAGGGATGGCAAGAACTTTATCCTTAGACCTTTATGGACAATACATTGAAATGGAACGTAACAATGGTAAATGGAGATTTACTTCACCAACTCATGTTGTTCATGCTTTCTATGAAGCTCTTAAAGAACTAAAAGAAGAAGGTGGCGTACAAGCTCGTCATCAACGTTATGAGAATAATCAAAAGCATCTTGCTAGGGGAATGGAAGAACTTGGATTTAAAGTTTTGATCGATGAAAAATTCCAATCACCAATCATTACATCTTTCATTTATCCAACCGAAGATTTTGATTTTCGTGCATTCTATCAACAATTAAAATCAGATGGCTTTGTGATTTATCCGGGAAAAATATCACAAGTTCCTACATTTAGAATTGGTAATATCGGTGAAGTTTATGATGAGGACATCACCAAGTTGCTTCTTGCAATTAAAGAAATTACTGAATAAATAAAAAGGGCTTGGCAAATTGCCAAGTCCTTTTTATTCAACCGGTATATCAATTTTGGATTTTTCTTCGAAATATCGTAGATACAGTAATTCACTGCTTTCCCACCAAGCTCCAGCAAGTAGAGCACTACCAATTACATCAGTAGGAAAATGTCCATGTAAGTAAACTCTAGAAATAGCAACCAATATCAACCAAAGAATCAAAATAGTTTTATAGATCCAATTAAATGATTGATTCTTCAGGTAAGGCAAGATGAACAAAATGATAGCTAAGATGACTAAAGTAGTACCAAAGACGTGACCACTAGGAAAACTATATCCAGTTGCAGGAATGATTTTTCCTGTGGGGCGAGTTCTTCTGACAGTAATCTTTACTAGGAAAGCAATAATGTTACCTGATATTAAAACGAATCCTAACCACAAAGCACTTTTTCTGCGTTTAACAAACCACAGGAAAACCATAATGATTATTAAATAAAGCACATCCATTACGGGTTTACCTAAAAATGTGATAAACTCAAAAATCTTGTTGTTAGTGCTATTAGTGATGTTGGCTAATAAATTTTGGATTGAATAATCAAAATTCGAAGTGATCTGACTGTTAGTTACAATCATCAGTTCTAATAAAAAGAATACGATGATATAACTGAGAGCAAACCATTTTCGAGAGGAATTTTTTTTGAATATCAAAATAAGCGCTCCTTTTTCCTTAAGCCTTGATTGTAATATGTTTTTCATTATAATAAAAGTTTTTTATTATAAAATTTGAAATAATTTCCTCAAATTATGATTACATGATATAATCAGTCTTACTAAAAAGGAGGCTTAAAATGCTCACATTAATGGCAGCCAGCTCAAGTAGTTCGGCACCTTTATTAATTGCTATTGGAGTGGCAATTTTAGTTATCATTTGGTTATTTATCAAAACCGGAATTGCTTTACTTCATCATCCAATAATTGGAATTATCTTGATTCTTTTAGGGGTATTAGGATTATGGAACTACTTAATTATTGGTATCGGGGTAATTGTAGGTGGGATAGTTTTCTTAGTCATATCACAATTCTTTAATAATTAATTTGGAGCAGGACAAATTGTCCTGCTTTTTTTAATCAAAAAAATATCGTTTAAAAACACTTAAATCTATATTAAAGATGTGAAGGTGAAAAAATGTTAACGATATTAATTGGTTTGATAATTGGAATTGGGTTACCGATTCAAACGAGCATTAATTCTCGACTAAAATTCTCAGTGGAATCACCCTTTGTAGCTTCATTGATTTCATTTTCCTTAGGAACATTGTTTTTAGCACTTATTACGATATTGATTGATAAGTCACTGTTCTTTTCCTTAAATTTATTTGAAAAAGAACCAATTTGGTTATGGCTAGGCGGTTTGCTGGGAGTGATTTATTTAACATCCAATATTCTATTGTTTCCTAAACTTGGCAGTGTGCAGACTGTGATCATGCCAATTTTAGGACAGATAATTATGGGATTAATAATTGATAATTTTGGATTATTCGGTTCACCAGTTCAGCCATTGAAATGGAATAGAGTTATTGGAGCAGTATTGGTAATTGTTGGTGTGATTGGAGCGGTATCCATCAATCAAATCATTGTGTATCGTCATAAGAAATTTTTACCTGATAAGGCAAATAATCTTTGGATTTATCGGTTAATTGGAATTGTGGTAGGGATGTTTAGTGCCACGCAAACTGCTATCAATGGACATCTAGGAATAGTTTTAAAATCTTCGGTTAAAGCAGCTTTTATTTCATTTTTTGTTGGGACAATTTCTCTGATTATCATCGTTACAATAATTCATCCGCGTTTGCATTTTCAAAAAAGCAAAGAGACCCCTTGGTGGATTTGGTTAGGGGGATTTATTGGGGCATTATTTGTTTTAGGAAATGTTTATTTGGTACCAAAAATCGGTACTGGTTTGGCAGTGGTGATTGTCTTAGTAGGATTAATTGTCGGCAGTTTGTTGATAGATCAATTTGGCTGGTTTAATTCAACTAAGAATCCCATTACTTTTGCTCAAATAGTTAGTTTATTAATTATGATTTTTGGTGTAATTACTATCCGACTTTTGTAAGTAACAAGTTAAAAAATTAACAAGAAAGATTATTTGATTTTTTAACAGAAGTATTCGATGATAGCGTTTACAAGGGTAGACAATAAACCCATTAAAAAAAGAGGGAAAGTGTAATTATGACAAAAATGATAGCTGGACAAGCTTTGGTAAAAGTTCTTGAAGATTGGGGCGTTGATCATATTTATGGCGTACCTGGCGGTTCCATTAATCATACTGTTGAAGGTCTATATTTAGAAAAAGATAAAATCAAATATATTCAGGTTCGTCATGAAGAAGTCGGTGCTATTGCCGCTTCAGCCGATGCCAAATTCACTGGAAAAATTGGTGTTGCTTTTGGTTCAGCAGGTCCTGGTGCCACTCATCTATTTAATGGTTTGTATGATGCCAAGATGGATCATGTTCCTGTATTAGCTTTGGTAGGACAAGTTCCTCAAGAAAATATGAATACTAATTACTTCCAAGAAATGGATGAAGGACCTATGTTTGAAGATGTGGCAGTTTACAATCGTACCGTAACCACATCAGAACAAATCCCTTATGTAATCAATCAAGCAATTCGTGAAGCTTACCGTCAGAATGGTGTAGCAGTGGTAATTTTGCCAGAAAATTTGACGACTGAAGAAATTGATTATGTACCTGCTAAAACTCCTAAAATTGTTAAAAATAATTACTCACAAAAAATTGATCAAAAAGATATTGATAACACTTTGAAACTACTCAAAGAAGCTAAGCATCCACTAGTTTATGCAGGTCGTGGTTTGTTAGGTGCAAAAGAAGTTTTAACTAAATTCTCAGAACAATTCAATATTCCGGTGATGAATACTGTTCCAGCAACTGGAGTAATCAGTACTGATCATCCTAATTTCATTGGAACTTTTGGACGATTAGGAAGTAAATCAGGTTTTGAAGCTTTGCAACATACAGATTTGATTCTCTTTATCGGTTCAGAATTTCCATTTGCAAGATTTTGGCCTGAGGGTGTCAAAATTATTGACGTTAATAATAATCCTTACGATATTGGAAAGACAGTCGATGTTGACTATGCTGTAATTGCTGATGCTAAGAGTTATTTACAAGCTTTGATCGATACTAAAGAAACTTTGCCAACAAGCACTTGGTTAAAAGCTAATCAAGAGAACAAGGCTAACTGGGATAAATGGTTGGATAAATTAGCCGAAGATGACAGTCAAGGTTTGAACCCAGAAACTGTTACCAAGAAAATTACCGAAATGGCTGGTCCTAATGATACTTATGGTGTTGATACTGGTAATGTTTCCGAATTTGGTGTTCGCGGATTGCCAATGAATCATAATCAACGTTTTGCCTTGTCAGGTTTATTTGCCACAATGGGCTTTGGTCTACCTGCGGGATTGGCTGGAGCTTTGAGTGTGCCTGAAGGACAAGCTTGGACATTGTCAGGTGACGGTGGTTTCTCAATGGTCGCACCAGATATCATTACTGAAGCTAGATATGGATTGCCAGTAATTAATGTAGTTCTTTCAAATGAAAGATTAGGTTTTATTTACTATGAACAAGTGGCCTCTAAACAACATTTGTATGGAGTTGATTTAACTGGTGCTGATTGGGCCAAAGTTGCTGAAGGTTTAGGTGGAATTGGATTCACTATTAAATCCATCAAAGATGCTGATGAAGTTTTTGCCAAAATCAAAGAATTACAGGCCAGTGGTAACAAGAAACCAATCGTAGTCAATGCTGTTATCAAACAAGATGATCCAGTTGCTACAGCCTTTATGCCACTAGATCCAAAATTGTATGGTCAAGAAGCTGTCGATGCCTATGCTAAGAAGTATCACATTGATGTTAAAGAACAACCATCTTTGGGAGAAATTCTAAGAGCTCAAGGCGATAATGATTAAATTGAACTATCAGAATTACTAATAAACAAGTAAAATAAAAGATGAGATACTTTTATTTCGTCTTTTATTTTTTTTACGAGGTATTTATATGGATATTAGTAATATAGAGGATTTAAAAAAGGCTATTGATAATAGAGAAAGCGGCTTTGAAGTAGGGCAATCTGCTTTTGAATTTTGTGATGAAATTCATCGTGAACAAGTAATGGGTAGCGGCGCTGAATGGTCGATTGCTACAACAGCTGGTTGGATGGGACTAGTAACTGGATTTAATCACTGGATCCATCGTAAGTTTATGAGTGAAGCGAAGAAGCAGCGTGAAGATATGAAACACATTATTATCAAAGAATACATTATTAAAAAGACTGACCAAACTGACAAGTATGAATTAGTTTTGAGGAAATAAAAAATGGTAGCATATTCAAACTTAATTGAATGGCTACCATTTTTTTAACCAAAATTACCAGAAACATAATCTTCAGTGGCTTGCATTTTAGGTTTAGTAAAGACATTTGCGGTCGTATTGTATTCAATAATATGACCTAGATGTAGAAAAGCAGTGTAGTCACTAATACGAGAAGCTTGCTGCAAATTATGTGTAACGATAATAATCGTGTAATTTTTCTTCAAAGTTTCTAGTGTTTCTTCAATTTTTGAAGTGGAAATTGGATCCAAAGCACTGGCTGGTTCATCCAATAGTAAGATATCAGGATGCATGGCAATCGAACGAGCAATGCAGAGACGTTGTTGCTGACCACCTGATAAAGCCAAAGCACTTTTATCAAGATCGTCTTTTACTTCATCCCAAAGTGCCGCATCTTTTAAACTTTGTTCCAATCGTTGTTCCAGAATCTCTTTTTTATTGATACCGGCGTTTTTCAAAGCAAAAGTGATATTTTCTCGAATTGATTTGGCAAAGGGATTAGGTCTTTGAAAGACCATTCCAACATGCTTTCTAACTTCATAAACGTTGATTTTTGGTGAATTGATATTGAGATTACGGTACATTATTTCACCATCAACGCGAGCACGTTTATCATTCATACGATTTAGGCAACGTAAGAACGTTGATTTACCACATCCGGAAGCACCAATCAGAGCAGTGATTTCGAAACGTGGGAATTCAAGATTAGCATCAAAGATAGCGTGATTGTTACCATAATATACTTGTAAATCTTTAGTTGTAAGTGCCTTTTCTTCTGCAATATTAGTTATAAAGGATTCGTTTAAATTGTATTCTTTCAAAAATGAGACCTCATTTCGTAGCAGTAATTTTTTTGTAGAGTTGGTTTCCTAAGAAACGAGCACCTAGGTTAAAAATCAGAATAACGATAATTAATACGGCAGAAGAGGCGCTAGAAATCAGGTGAGAATCAGGAGTGACACTCTCAGTATTAACTTTCCAAATATGGACTGCTAAAGTTTCAGCTGGACGCATAGGATTCAAAAAACTCGTACTGGAGAAGATGTTCCAATTGGTGTAATCAACAGTAGGAGCACTTTGACCAGCAGTATAAATCAAAGCGGCAGCTTCACCAAAAATTCTTCCGGCACTAAGAATCAAACCAGTTAAAATACCAGGTAAAGCAGCTGGTAAAACAATTTTAGTAGTAGTTTTCCAATTTGAAAGTCCTAGAGACATTCCAGCTTCTCTTTGTAAATCGGGTACACTACGTAATGATTCTTCAATATTTCTCGTTAAAAGAGGCAAATTGAAGAAGGTTAAAGCGATTGCCCCAGAAAGAATGGAGAAACCAAGATTTAATTTGATAACAAATAGCAAGTAGCCGAATAATCCAACTACAACGGAGGGCAGAGAACTTAAAACTTCGACACTAGTTCTAATCAAATCAGTGAACCAGTTGTCTTTGGCGTATTCAGATAAGTAAATTCCTGCTCCTAAACCAATTGGTAAAGAAACGATGATTGTAAGTACTAATAAGTAAAGAGAATTGAAGAGCTGGTCTCTAATTCCACCACCGGCACTAAAAGATTGAGCAGCGGAAGTTAGAAAATGCCATGAAATATCGGGAACACCATTGAAAAGAATGTACCCCAAAATGGCGACTAGAATTAAAATAACTGCCACGACTAAAGCATAGATAATGCCCGTGGCTAGATGATCGTATTTTTTAGCATTCATTTAGAAACGACCTCTCTTTCCAATGAATTTAACTAGCATATTTAAAATCAAAGACATCAATAACAGAATTAGAGCTAATGACCAAAGTGCGTTGTTGGGCAAAGTTCCCATAACTGTATTACCAATATCAGTAGTTAATTTACTAGTCAAAGTTGATGCGGGTGAAACTAAGTTTTTAGGCAATAGAGCCGCATTACCGATAACCATTTGTACGGCCAAAGCTTCACCAAAAGCTCGTGCCATTCCAAAGATAATAGCTGTCAAAATACCCGGAACAGCAGCTCTTAAAACAACTTTATAGATAGTTTGCCATCTAGTTGCTCCAAGGGCTAGTGAAGCTTGACGATAGAAAAGTGGAACGGAGTTTAAACTATCAACTGATAGAGAAGTTATCGTAGGTAAGATCATGACGAAGAGGACTAGAGTACCTGAAAGAATACCAAATCCAGTTCCACCAAAAATATCTCTAATAAAAGGAACGATAACTGACAAGCCGATGAATCCATAAACGACAGAAGGGATACCAACTAGTAATTCGATAACTGGTTGAAGAATCTTACTGCCTCGTTTGCTGGAGAATTCAGCCATGAAGATTGCAACTCCTAAAGCAAACGGCGTTGCTAATAGTGCAGCTAACAAAGTGACACTGAAAGAAGTAACAATCATTGGTAAAGCACCAATATCGGGATGTCCTTTAGCATCGGTGGCACCAGGATTCCAATTTGTTTTGGTTAAGAAATCAAAGACGTTTACATGATTTTGTGTAAAGGTAGCTAAACCTTTAGAAGCGATAAAGTAAAGAATACAAGTAACTAATAAAATTATTAAACCAATACAGACGTAACAAATTCCTTTACCAAAGTAATCTTGGAAGGTGGCCTTAGATTTTGTTTGTAATTTTTTTTGAATATCATCCATAGGGAGAACCTCCTATATAAAAATATAAAAAAAGAACCTCGACCAAGATTGGGCAAGGTTGAAGTTCTCTTTTTTCAGTTATTTAACGTCACTAACTGTTCCTTTAGAATCTTTTTGAACCTTCATATTGTGAATACTGATGTAACCCATGTCTTTAACAAGTGAGCTTTGAACATCTTTAGAATTCATGTAGTCTAGGAACTTAGCAGTAGCACCTTCAGCTTTACCGTTAGTGTACATGTGTTCATATGACCAGATCTTCCACTTGCCTGATTCAACATTTTCGTCAGTAGGTTGTACTTTATCGATTGAGATTGATTGTACTTTATCAGTAATGTATGAGAATGCTAGATAACTAATAGCACCTGGTGTACTTTCAACAATCTTTTGAACGGTACCATTTGAATCTTGTTCTTGTGATTTAACAGCTTCGGCACCTTTTAGAACAGCTGCTTCGAATGTTGCACGAGTACCACTACCTTTGGCACGGTTAACAACAGTGATTTTTTCATCTTTACCACCAACTTCTTTCCAGTTAGTGATCTTGCCAGTAAAGATTTGTTTTACTTGATCCATTGTCAATGATTTAACGTTTGCATCTTTATTAACTACTGGAGCCATACCAACAACAGCAACCTTGTGGTCAACAAGCTTCTTAGCATCGATACCGTCTTTTTCTTCAGCAAAGATATCTGAGTTACCGATTGTAACTGATTTGTCTTGAACTTGACTCAAACCAGTACCAGAGCCACCACCTTGAACAGTGATATCAACTTTGCTGTTACTCTTTTGGAAGTTAGCAGCAGCTTTTTCAACTAGTGGTTGTAAAGCAGTTGAACCAACGGCTGTAATCTTGCCTGATGTTGTGTTGCTATCGCTCTTTGAAGTAGCACTGGTTTTGCTATTCCCATTACCGCAACCAGTTAGAACGAGCATTAAAGCGGCGAAACCTAATACCAATGAAATAATAGTTTTCTTTTTCATTTCTAAAACCCCTATTCAAATTCGTATTGATAAAATCATTTACCTAACACTTATAAAGATAAAGGTGACGTGTATATATAATGTTTATTTAGTGTAAAAGTTTTGTAAAGTTGTGAAAAAAATATACATTTGCTTTGTAGACTAAAAAGGTGACCTGAGACGGCAAATAATGCAATATAACAACATTTGTAAATGTATATATTAAAATACAATATCAAATTTAGCTAATGTAAATGACCACCATTATTTACATTGCTATAATCAAGTTGTGATGTAGCTACAGTTAGTGTTTGTTTCAGGAAACCTCATGTAAAGATTCCTTAGTATTGTAAAGATGAAAAATGCGATATTAAGGATTTGGAAGGAAGTCGAGTACATGCAACCGCTAGTATTGTTGAGTAATAAACTACTACTATTTATAGAAATCAATCGAAGCTTTAATAAACAAGGTTGGTTTTTACAAAATATTACTGATCCCGAAGAAGTAGAAGAATTAGCCGAAAAGGAAGAAATTGCAGGCCTATTATGGGATTTCACAATTACGGATTTGAATAGTTCGATTAAGATTTTGAAGTCTTTGCGTAATAAGATTTCTGGTCCCATCATTGTTTTGGCTCCGGCAAAAGATAAAAAAAGACGTTCTTTGTTTTACAACATTAATATTGATAGCTTCATCACTAAACCATTTGAATATCCCGAATTGGTTGCTAAAGTTAAGCAATTGTTTTGGGTTTATAACAAGTTCTCTATTAGAAGAGAAAAGCATCCAATTAAAAAAAGCTCCAAAAAAAACACTATTAAATATAATGATATTGTGATTGATTTTAAGCATTATCGTGTCACACATAATGGCTATGATATTGGTCTGACACCTAAAGAATTCAGTTTGTTTTGGTATTTGATCCAACACCGTGGCAAAGTAATGAGTCGAGATCAACTCTTAGAAGGAGTATGGGGATATGATTCGATAGGTTCTAGTCGAACGGTTGATATCCACATTAGTCATTTGCGTGATAAGTTGGCAGAGAAATCAAAATCGCAAAATTGCATTAAAACAGTTCGAGGTTTTGGGTACGTTTTGGATAATAAGTATCCGTTAGTATCTGAAAGCTAAAAAAGCGTTCGCTATAAAATTTTAGCGGACGCTTTTTGGTATTATCTATTAATTTTTAAACGGATCATTTTGTCGATTTCAGTAATCAAGAGGACTACTGCACCTGCGACGATTGCCATGCCCCATTCGACTAAACCGATATTTCCAGTATAGAAGATTTTTTGCATGAATGGTACGTAAGTTAAGAACAATTGTAGTAGTAACATCAAGCCAACGAATACGAAGACTTTGGAGTTAGAGAAGAGTTCTTTTGATAATGCGAGTTTTGGAGTTCTGATGTTAAATAGGTAGAAAATCTTACCTAAGATTAAAGTGTTGACCATGGTTGTACTTGAAATAGCATCACTGACACCGATGTTATTGAGATAAGTATCGATGATCAAACTGACTGCTGCAATCAGAATCGCTACGTAAGTCATTTGGAAAATATCGTGGCGATTCATCAATTTACTACCAGTTTTACGCGGTTTACGAGTCATGATGCCTTCTTCAGCCGGTTCAAAGATCAAAGCAAATTGAATGGTAATAGCTGATACCATATTGATCCATAGCAATTGTGAAGGTTGCAATGGAATTTCTTGTTTTGTCAAGATGGCATAAGCTACGATCAAACCTTCAGAAAAGGAGATAGGTAGCAAGTACAAAATACTTTTCTTGATATTGTCGAAAATTCGACGACCTTCTTTAATTGCAGAAGACATTGTGGCAAAGTTATCATCTGTCAAAATCATGTCGGCAGAATCTTTAGCAACGTCAGTTCCCTTGATACCCATGGCGACACCGATATCGGCACGCTTTAAGGCAGGAGCATCATTGACACCGTCACCAGTCATAGCAGTAACTTTGTTGTTCTTTTGTAAGGCTTCGATGATTTCTAGTTTGTTACTTGGAGTAGTTCTAGCAAAGACTTGGTTCTTATCAGCAGCAATGATTTTTTCGTCGTCTGATAAAGCATCCCATTGAACACCAGTAATAGCGTTTATTTCGTCAGCTAAACCAAGTTTTTCACCGATAGCCTTAGCAGTAATGGCGTTGTCACCAGTAATCATTTTAACTTGAACACCGGCAGTACGCATAACTTTCAGTGATTCGATTACTTCTTCACGAGGTGGGTCTATGATTGCCACGACACCTAAGAAATTCAAGCCATCGACAATCATTTCATGGGTAACTTTGTCAGTTGTTGGGGCTTGTTTTTCGTAACCCACGGCAATGACACGTTTACCTTCAGCGGAGAATTGTTGGATTTTTTTAAGCCAGTAATCGTAATTGAAATTAGGATCTTGTTTCTTAGCCATATCCAAAAGCTTATCTGGAGCACCTTTAACAAAAAGTGTTCGTTGATTGTCTTTATCCTTAACTAATTTACCGATATAACGGTAGTCGGAATCGAAAGGTAAAATATCAACTTCTTCATATTCAGGCTTTTGTTCAAAATCAAATACTTTATGATAAAGCGTCAAGAAAGCACCGTCAGTTGGTTCACCATTGATGATCCACTGGCCATTTTCATGTGACAAATTAGTATCGTTAGCATAGTATCCAGCTTCTAAAAAGAGTTTTAGTTCTGGAGTAATTTCTACGGGTTGATTGTTTTGAGTGATTTGACCAGTTGGTTCATAACCAGTTCCACTGACTTGTAGTTCTTGGTCGCCGATTAAAATGTCAGTCACAGTCATTTCATTTTTCGTTAAGGTACCAGTTTTGTCGGTTGCAACGACGTCAACAGAACCTAAAGTTTCAACTGCAGGTAAAGTTTTGACGATGGTATTTTGTTTCTTAGCCATGTCACTGACACCCTTGGCCAAAATAACGGAAGTAGTAGCTGGCATACCTTCAGGAATTGCACCAACCATCATAGCTACAACGGCTAAAGCTAAAACAGGCAGAGCATAAGTATCAAAGACTAAACCAATGATAAAGATCAAAATTGATGCAGCCACGATGAAGTAGGAAACCTTAGTACCTAGACCGTCGATAATTTGCATCAATGGAGTTTTGCGTTGCTTAACGGAACTCACTTCAGTCGAGATTTTACCAATTTCAGTATCTTTGGCTGTGGCAACAACTACACCACTACCACTACCGTTAGTTACAGCGGTCGAAGCAAAAGCCATATTGAGTTGATCAGCTAAAGCAATGTTTTCACTATCAAGTTTGGAATCGATTTTTTCAACCGAGTTAGATTCACCAGTCAAAGCTGATTCTTGAATACGTAGATTATCAGAGTCGATGATTCGAAGGTCGGCTGGAACATTATCACCAGCTTCTAAAAAAACTGTATCGCCGACAACTAAATCTTCAGCTGGAACGTCTTTTCTTTGACCATCACGATAGACAGTCGCTTCGATCGACAACATTTGTTTAATTTTTTCTAAGGCATCTGAAGCATTGGATTCCTGATAGTAACCAATGATAGCGTTGATAACAACTACCAGACCGATGATGATCGAGTCAGAATAGTGACCCATCAATAACGTGATAATGGTAGAGGCAATCAAGACGTAGATGACCATATTGTTGAATTGACGCAAGAAAATTTTCCATTTTGGAGTTTTCTGCGATTCTAGTTTGTTAGGACCATTTTGAGCTAAACGTTTCTTAGCTTCGTCACTTGTAAGTCCTTGTTTGAAATCATTTGTGTTATATGTTTCTTTTATTTCGTTAAATCCTATCTGATAGGGTTTAGTTTTCATTGACATCTCCTAGTTTTTTGAGTTAAAAAAAGCGCATTGCTATAAAAGTAATGTGCTAAACTCAGCAACGGATGCGATAGAAGAAATATATAAGATTCGTTTTCAGTTAAAGTTCACTCCCTCAATTATCTGTATCAATAAAGATATCAGGTTCAACTATATCATGTCAATATTAGAGTTTCTTTAAGAGTATTAGTTTTAGGAATTCGGGATATACCAATCAGAAATTAATCTAGTCCAATTGTATGCTGAAAACGTTTAACTAGCTTACATGCAAGAAAATAAGCATAAAACTATTGCAATTATCAATGTAGACCAGTATTGTTGAATTCGTTATAAAATTCTTTTTATTTGGGGAGGAAAATAGGAAAATGAAAACCTATCTTCAAAGAATGGGTCGATCCCTTCAATTGCCGGTTGCAGTTTTGCCTGCAGCAGCTTTGCTTGAAGGAATTGGTCACTGGCTTCCACAAAATTGGGGCCTAGCACAATTCCTCCAAGTTGGTGGATCTGCCATTTTAGGGCAGTTAGCATTGTTATTCGCTGTTGGATTATCACTTGGGATGTCCAAAGTCAAAGATGGTGCGGCTGCTATGGCTGGGGTAGTTGCTTATATAGTTCCTACCTATGTGTTAGCACCAAATCAAGTTGCACTATTATTAGGAATAAAAGTTAGTGCTGTTAATCCGGCTTTTAATGCAATTGCCGGGAATGTCTTTATTGGCATTATTGCTGGACTGATTGCTGCAGCTTTATTTGATCGTTTCCATGAGACAAAATTACCGATGGCTTTGTCATTTTTCAGTGGAAAACGTTTAGTGCCAATTTTAGCCACGCTAGTAATGTTATTAGTTTCAGTCGTTCTATTATTTGTTTGGCCGGTATTGTATGATGCTTTGATTTCATTTGGTAAATTCATCGTTAACTTAGGCTGGATCGGCGCTGGTTTGTTTGGATTCTTCAACCGTTTGTTGATTCCAACTGGATTGCACCAAGCCTTGAATCAAGTCTTTGAATTTAACATTGCCGGTATCAACGATATTGGTAATTTCTGGGCTAATAAAGGAACCAAGGGAATTACTGGTATGTACTTAGCTGGATACTTCCCAGTTATGATGTTCGGATTACCTGCAGGTGCTTTAGCAATCTATAAAAATGCTTTGCCAGAGAAGAAGAAGACTACAGCCGGTTTGATGTTAGCTGGAGCGTTTGCTTCATTCTTCACTGGTGTAACTGAACCTTTAGAGTTCTCATTCATGTTTGTTGCTTGGCCACTTTATGTGATTCACGCTATCTTTACAGGATTATCAATGGCGTTTGCCGCCTTTATGCATTGGACAGCTGGATTTACATTTAGTGCTGGGTTAGTCGATTATATTTTGAGTTTCCACATGCCGATTGCTAACAAACCTTATATGTTATTAGTTCAAGGTTTAGTTATGGCGGTAATTTATTACTTTGGTTTTGACTTTGCAATCAAGAAGTTTAATTTAATGACTCCTGGTCGTGAGAAAACTGTCGATGATGCACCAGTTGAAGAAGTCGCTACTTCAGATTCTGATGATAAATATATGATTATGGCTAAGAAAGTTTATGCTGGAATCGGTGGTCACGATAATATTAAAGTGATCGATAACTGTACAACTCGTTTACGTCTACAATTAAATGACACCGGAGATGCTAATAAATCTCAAATTATGGATGCCGGTGTTTCTGGAGTTAATGTTCTAGATAAAACAAATATTCAAATTATTGTCGGAACGGAAGTTCAATTCGTAGCTGATGATTTGAAGAAATTGTTCGATCAAAATGCCAAAGTTGAAGCTGTTGATTCAAAACCAACTGAAGCAAAGGAAACAACTACTGATAGTGATGTTAAATCTGGACAAGTCGATACTTTCTATAGTGTTGCTAATGGACAGGTTGAAGATATCGAAGAGGTTTCTGATCCGACCTTTGCTCAAAAGATGCTTGGTGATGGTTATGCAGTTATTCCAAGTGATGGCAAAATTGTTGCACCGGTTGATGGTACGATTGAAAGTATCTTCCCAACTAAGCACGCTTTAGGTATTAAAACGGATAGTGGTTTAGAAGTTTTGGTGCACATGGGAATCGATACAGTTCAACTAAAGGGCGAGCCTTTCGATATTAAAGTCGAAGCTGGCCAAAAGGTTAAACATGGCGATCAATTAGCTCAAGTAGATTTGGATAAGATAACTCAAGCTAACAAAAAGACTGATATGATGGTAATTATTACTAACATGCCAAATGTCGCTTACTTGAAGTATCAAGTTTTGGACCAAAAGACAGAATTGAATCAAATTGTTTTAAAGTCAACAACTAAATAAAGAGTTTTTTCACCCTTCATAATTCGCTTAAAAGCCTACGGAATCTAGTTTCCAAAGGCTTTTTTTATTTGTTAAAAATGATTTTTGCTATTGACTAAAACGTTTTCAACTGTTAGATTATGTTTGAAATGAACATTAACAAACACGGGGGAAAAGTATGAGTACATTAGAAGATTTCCAAAAAAAGAATCCAGATTACAAGATCCTCTCCATTGATGATCCTGATTTTAAGAAATACGGTAAAGTTTATACTAAATACGATATTAGTGAAGTAAAAGACTACATGGACAAGAATGTTAAGATCTCAAGTCCAAGTAACTTCTACACACCATCAAATAAAGATCTCGAAAAAATTCCTGCAATTCAAGAAATGGGCAAGGACATTTATGCATTTATGCCAATTGAAGCTGGTGAATGCACTGGTCAATCAACTAACTTCTCAGCTATCGAATATCACCAAGGTAGCGAAACAAACATTATGTTGACCGATGTCATCATGGTTTTAGGACAACGTTCAACACTTGATACAAAAGGTGAGTACAGTCCCTCAGAAGATGGACAAATTTTCTTTGTTCCTGCAGGGACAGTTGTTGAATTTTATAGTACAACTTTGCATTATGCACCAATCAAAGTTCATGATTCAGGTTTCTCAATCATCGTTATCTTGATTAAAGGTTCAAATGAAGAATTGCCTGCTGACTTTAAGAGTGACAACAAACGTATCGTTAAACAAAACAAATTCCAATTAGTTGATCCTAGTCGTAAAGATAAGATTGCCATTGGTGTTGAAGTTGGTTTGACAGGTAAGATGATTGAAATGACACCTTTAGATAAGTAATTTTTCTAAGATTTAGCTTAATTACTCAAAAAACGCAAAAGAACCTTATTGGAATTGCAGTTGTCCGTACTGCATCTAATGAGGTTCTTTTTTAATTTGAGAAAAATAATGAAGTATCGTTCACAAAAAAGTGAAGAAATGTATTTACTAAAAAAATAAAAGGTATAGTCTACATCATGTTACACACAAAAAACATGTGAAAAATCTTGAATTGAAAAAATTATACTTTATAAACTAAATTGAAAATGCTGATATAAAAGGGTATAGACCCATAAAACTATGAAAATGTTGAAAAGAGAGAAAGGTTTTCAAATGTCACAAACTGCTTAAAATTATTCCTAAAAAAATACAATTGGTTTTGACCATTTAATACCTATTTTTCAAATAACTTGATTTAATAGCTTTAAATTAAGGACCAAAAAGCCAAAAACTATATTGTTAATTTTATAACAAAAGTTTAAATTTGTTTTTATTTGCTTATTTTTGTTAAAAAGGCTGTTTTTTTTCTGAAAAAATGATATTATGTAAGGGTTCACATGAAGGGTGAGCTCTATTAAAGCGGTTTATTTAGAAATTATTCTATTTTTATTGTCAAAATGATCATAAATAGGTGGTCAAAGTAAGCGCTTTAATGACATAAAAATAAAGGAGGATTAAACATGGTTGGAATTGTTATTGCAAGCCATGGTGACTTTGCCGACGGTATCAAGATGTCTGGTTCAATGATTTTCGGTGAACAAAAAGATGTTCAATCCGTTACATTGCAACCAAGCATGGGGCCTGATGACCTTAAAGCAAAATTGGAAAAAGCTGTTTCAGCTCTTGAAGATCAAGAACAAGTTTTGTTCTTAGTTGACCTTTGGGGAGGAACACCTTTTAACCAAGTAAATGGTTTGTTCGAAGCACATAAGGATAAGTGGGCTATCGTTGCTGGTCTAAACTTACCTATGTTGATTGAAGCTTATGCTTCACGTATGTCAATGAATTCTGCACATGAAATTGCTGCACATATCATTGAAACAGCCAAGGAAGGTGTTAAGGTTCGTCCAGAATCTCTACAACCTAAAGAAGCTAAGGCTGCTCCAAAACAACAAGCTGTCTCAGGTGGTAAACCTGGTAAGATGAAGTACGTTTTGGCACGTATCGACTCACGTCTATTGCATGGTCAAGTTGCTACTGCATGGTCTAAGTCAGTTTCACCAACACGTATCATTGTCGTTTCAGATAATGTTGCTAAGGATGATTTGCGTAAACAATTGATTATGCAAGCCGCCCCAGTTGGTATTCACGCACACGTTATTCCAATTGATCAAATGATCAAGATTGCCAAAGATGACAAACACTTTGGTGGCGAACGTGCACTATTGCTTTTCGAAACACCACAAGATGTTAAGAGAGCTATTGACGGAGGAGTTCCATTGGAAACAGTTAATGTTGGTTCAATGGCTCACTCAGTTGGTAAGGTTCAACCTAATAAAGTTTTGGCTTTTGACCAAAATGATATTGATACATTCAAGGATATGGAAAAAGAAGGCATCAAGTTTGATGTTCGTAAAGTTCCTACAGACTCAGAAGATAACCTTGATAATATCATGAAGAAAGCTCAAGACGAGTTGAACAAAAATTAATATATATTCTTATAGAAATAAAACGGAGGATTAATAATCATGCAATTAAATGCTATTCAGATTATTCTTGTCGTTTTAGTATCATTCCTAGCTGGTATGGAAGGTATTTTGGATGAATTCCATTTCCACCAACCAGTTATCGCATGTACTTTAATCGGCTTAGTTACGGGTCAATTGATCCCTTGCCTTATCCTTGGTGGTACATTACAAATGATCGCTTTAGGTTGGGCTAATATCGGTGCTGCCGTAGCACCTGATGCTGCTTTGGCAGCTGTTGCTTCAGCTATTATTTTGGTTCTAGGTGGTAAAGGTCAAGCTGGTGTTGGTTCAGCTATTGCTATTGCTGTTCCTTTGGCTGTTGCTGGTTTACTACTAACAATCCTTGTTCGTACTATCGCAACTGGTATTGTTCACATCATGGATAAAGCTGCCGAAGAAGGTAACTTTAGAAAGATTGATATGTGGCAATATATTGCTATTTGTCTACAAGGTCTACGTATCGCTATTCCTGCCGCAATGATTCTTGCTATCGGTGCTGGTCCTGTGAAAGCATTGCTAGATGCTATGCCTACTTGGTTGACAGATGGTTTGTCAATCGGTGGTGGTATGGTTGTTGCTGTTGGTTACGCAATGGTTATCAATATGATGGCTAGTCGTGAAGTATGGCCATTCTTCGCTATTGGTTTCGTACTTGCTACAGTTACAGACCTAACACTTATCGGTCTTGGTACTATCGGTATTTCTATGGCGCTTATCTACTTGAAATTATCTAAATCAGGTGGTAATGGCGGTTCATCAAATGGTGGTGGAGGAAACTCCAACACAGGTGATCCAGTCGGCGACATCATAGATAACTACTAAGAGGGAGGAACTCATAAAAATGGCAGATCAAGTTAAAATTTCTAAAAGAGATAGAATCGCTGTTTGGTGGCGTTCAACATTCCTTCAAGGTTCATGGAACTACGAACGTATGCAAAATGGTGGCTGGACTTATTCATTAATTCCAGTATTGAAAAAATTATATAAGACAAAAGAAGATCGTGCTGCTGCATTGAAGCGTCACATGGAATTCTTCAACTGTCACCCATACTTAGCTTCACCTATCCTAGGTGTTACTATGGCCTTGGAAGAGGAACGTGCAGGCGGTGCTCCAATCGATGACGTTACTATTCAAGGTGTTAAAGTTGGTATGATGGGTCCTCTAGCTGGTATCGGTGATCCTGTGTTCTGGTTCACTGTTAAGCCAATTATTGGTGCCCTAGCTGCTTCACTTGCTATGACTGGTAATATTCTTGGACCAATCATTTACTTCGTTGCATGGAATGCTATTCGTATGGCCTTCATGTGGTATACACAAGAACTTGGCTACAAAGCCGGTTCAAAGATTACAGAAGATGTTTCTGGTGGTGTTCTACAAGACATCACAAAGGGTGCTTCAATTCTAGGTATGTTTATTCTAGGTTCATTGATCAACCGTTGGGTTACTGTTAAGTTCACACCAACAGTTTCAACTGTTAAGCTAGATAAGGGTGCTTACATTGACTGGTCACATCTACCATCAGGTGCCCAAGGAATCAAAGAAGCTTTGATTCAACAAAAAGCTGGTCTTTCATTGACAGCTCACAAAGTAACAACATTGCAAGATAACTTGGATCAATTGATCCCTGGTTTAGCTGCTTTGCTTCTAACATTATTCTGCATGTGGTTACTAAAGAAGAAAGTTTCACCAATCGTTATTATTCTTGGCTTGTTCGTTGTCGGTGTTGTCCTACACGTACTTCACGTTATGTAATAATTCGAAACTTTCATTTTGGGGTGAACTCTTTGGAGTTCAGCCCCTTTTTTGATAATAAATAAGTTCAGACGTATAATACGATTCAGGAAGTTAAAGGAGTAGATTTTAGATGGTTGAATCAATCAATACGAAAGCAGATCTAGTTGAAAAAGCTACCTCTCATTTGGGAATGACCGATTATGGCAAAATCATGATAGGGGATAAGGGTTTTGAATTTTATGACGATCGTGACGTTAATAATTACATTCAAATTCCTTGGACTGAAGTAGATTTAGTTATTGCTTCAATTATGTTTGGTGGCAAGTGGATACCACGTTTTGCACTTCAAACTAAGAAGAATGGAACTTTCTCTTTTTCTTCACGTGATCCAAAAAAAGTTTTACGTGCAATTAGGGTCTACATCGAACCGGACCGTATTGTACGTTCATTGAGTTTCTTCCAGGTTGTGGCACGGGCATTCAAGCGTAATCCTAATAAGAAGAAAAAAAAATAAAAAGAAATAGAGATAATTAAGAACATTATTGAATGTGTAGTCAATTGCTACATTTCTAATAATGTTCTTTTTTATGCCAAAAGGTATATTTTGTAATAAATCAAAACTTAATTTTGGAAAAAGTGACTAGATTGTCTTACTTTATAGATAGTAAAAAGACAATCTAGGTGGTTGAAATGGATAGAGAATTGAGTTTTGAAAGAAAAATCAGTTTTGAACCATTATTGATCAGTATCTTTTTTGGCATAGTTGTAACATTTATTGTCTATGCTATTTTTCCGATGATACCGATTTTTGCTTTAACGGCTGGAATTTTAGCTTTTGGAGTGGATAGTTTGGTGATTTTTCCTAGGTCATTAGTAAGGTTCTATGATTATTGGAGTATCGGTGAAACTGGAATTTATTATTCCGATTATGACACTTGGTCGAAACAACTACTGGCAATTTTTTTACCGATGAACAATCGATTAAAGGAGATTCCCTTTGAGCAAATTAGAAGTTTTGCAGTTGTTGATGACAGGAACATTATGAATACTCAGAATCCTAATGGTGGTAAGTTAAATAATTCTTTGGTCCGCAAGACACATAGTTTGATTGTTAGTACCGATAATAAAAATATTTGTTTACACTGTGCTTGGACGAGTAGTAATCTTCCGGTATCTGAAAAAGAGTTAAGAAGATTAATTAGTTTTTTAAATTCAAAAATGTAAAAAGGCGAGTGCCCTGTTGGGATGCTCGTCTTTTTTTAAACAAACAAATTTTTGAAATACGGCTTTGAAGGGTAAGCTCTACAAGGAAGATAACAGTGTTTTCATGCAGAACAAGTATTTCAACAATCAAAGAATACTTTATAGAACGCGTTTCATGTCAAGCAATTTTTCTATATAATTTACTTAAAAGAAATTAAAGGGAGTTTATATGAAGTTATTCAAAAATAACATTACAAAAATCATCATTGCAAGTTTGATTTTTCCTATTACTTTGACAGTTATCGGTCTAATTTTGAGTAAACAATCAGTTAACAGTCTTGCTCAAGCATTGGCGGATCTAGTAGTTTTTTTAGTGGCTTATTTATTGAATCGACAATATTTTCAAGAGAAAGTCTTTTGGTTTAATCAAAAAAATGGTTTAGCACAGTTATCGACAGCTTTTCCAGCTTTGATTATTGTGGCTTTTCTAAATTCACCAGTCCTATTAGTAAATGATTTTCAAGTTAAATTCCAAGTGATTTTAATCTGTTTATTAGTTGGTTTAGCTGAAGAGTATATTTTTAGGGGAGTGTTGATCAGTCTATTTTTAAAAGCTAATCACAACAACGCTTTTGGTGCCGTGATTGGTTCGAGTATCTTATTTGGACTGATTCACATTACGAATTTAAAAGCTTTGCCACTCGGTTACGTTTCCGCTCAGATGATCTTTGCGGCTGCAATTGGAATTTTATTTGGGACAATTTACGTCAAAAACCGCAATTTATCGATTGTCATCGTTTTGCATGCCTTTCGAGACATGTTCCCAATGTTTTCTAATAAATTGATGAAACAAGTTTCTCAGACGAGTTTTAACATGGCCAGTTTGTACGTCATGGTCGTCTTTTTAGGAATCGCTTTGTTCATTTCGTATATTCAATTACAAAATTTTGATATAAAAAAAGCTGAATAAGAATTCAGCTTTTTTTAGTCTAATTTGAGTGGTTGAGTGCTGTCTAACCAAGCATTAGTTTGAATGTTTTTGAAGTACATTGTGACTTCAGAAGTGGTGTCATTAACCTTTACTAGTAAAGCACCATCGAAACTCTTGCCTGGTAGGACTTGGCCGTTGTTAGTGGAATTGATCAAACTAGCGTTGTCGCCGGTAGCAGTGGTAGGACTCAATTGTTTATCGTTTTGCTTAAGCATGATGGCATTATTTTGAACTTGTTGAGGTATTTCATTATTGTTGGTCTTGTTAGTATAGTTGTATTTGACCATTAAGGCAGCATCCCCATTAGCATCCTTGATCAATTTAACTTCATTAGAGATTTTAAAAGTATACCAATCAGTGTCATAAACTAAATCATTATAAGTCCCAGGATTTTGAATTTTAGTTTGTTGTTTAGGTTCTTCTTGTTTTTGAACCTTTTGTTCCGGTTGTTCTTTAGTTACTTTTTCGGCTTGCTTGGTCTTGGTAGACTTTTTAGTAGATTTTTTCTTTTTGGTAGTCTTCTTTGGCTTAACCTTTTCAATCTTGTGCTCAGTTGGTTCAGTATTTTCAGTGCTGTTATTATTAGAAGAATTAACCTTCCACATAATAAATAAGCCAATTATGATAACTAAGATTAAAATAATTGAAATCAGGAATGATTTCTTTTTATAAAATGGTTGTTTTCTACGTCGAAATGCTTCACGAGTCATACGAGATCTATTGTTATTATTTTCCCTTTTCATAAATACTGGCTCCCCTGTGAATAAATCGTTACGTTTATAATATCATAATTGACTCTTAGAAATTAATTATCAAAAATATGCTTAGTTTTTTTTAAACAATACGATTTTTACATAGAGTGTTGAACTGCTATTTGAAAAGTGGTATAAATATCTGGTCGAAGTTAATGAGATAGTTATTTTGCATAGAAGGGGGTCACAATGATGTTGTTTTTTGGTAATCATGGCGATTATGAAGTTACTTGTAATTTTTTGAGCAAAGAAGGCCAAACAATTGCTGAGAAGCGCATTTGTCACAACACTTCCAAGAAGGAGGCACGTGACGGTATGAGAGAATATATTACAAACAGATTCTCTGATATCATTGATGTAGCTCATCCCATTAAAGTTGTTGCTAAGCTAACAACTAAATAGAAGGATATATAATTAAGAAGGCGAGGTTTTGACCTCGTCTTTTTTTATACATTTTTACAATTATTAGCTATGATAGATGAGGAGGCAGAAATATGGATCATGAAAAAATAACCGGTAAACGTTTCTTTTATGTCACAGCTTTGAATATCATTATTACAATCACTGAGTTCGTTGGTGGCTTTGTTTCAGGAAGTTTAGGGTTGATTTCTGATGCCTTTCACAATTTGGAGGACTCTTTATCAATTGTCATTTCGTATGTTGCTAATGTGATTGGACAAAGAAAGAATAACGCCAAGAAGACTTTTGGCTATAAAAGGGCTGAGATTTTGGCAGCCTTTGTCAATTCAATTATTTTAGTTATTATCACAGTTATGATGGTTTTTGAATCTTTTAAGCGCTTGAATCAACCGCAGCATATCGATGGTAAATTGATGATGATCGTGTCAGTCATTGGTTTGGTGGCTAATTTGGTTTCGATGCTGATGTTGATGTCAGGCTCGAAGCATAATTTAAATATCAAAGCGACCTTTCTACATATGTTGACTGACACTTTATCTTCAGTCGGAGTCTTTGTTGCATCTATTTTTGTTATTTTATTCAATTGGAATTGGGTCGATCCAGTAATTACAATCGTCATTGCCATTTGGCTCTTAAAAGAAGCCTATACAGTAGTTTCAGAAACTATCAACATCCTTATGGAGGCTAGTCCAAAAATTAATTTAACAGCAGTTGAAGCCGAAATTATGACAATTCCAGAAATCGTTAGAGTTCATCACATGCATGTTTGGATGATTGATGAAAATCATATTATGCTCGATGCCCATATTAATGTTTTGAAAAATTGCAATATGAAAGAATTAGATACTCTATACGATCAAGTAGATAAATTGTTGCTTGATAAATTCAATATTACCCATGTAACTTTGCAAGCAGAGTGTTCCAGAGGCCTTGATAATTCATTGATCGATTAATTTAGAAACTAAACTGTGCTAAGATTAAAAGGTAATTTTATATGAAAGTTGGGAATGTCATAATATGGTAAAACTTGTCATGGTGAGACATGGAGAGAGTATTGCTAATGCTTTGAATCAATATACGGGATGGAATGATGTTGATTTGACGCATGAAGGTGTAATGCAAGCACATGAAGCTGCAAAAAAACTCAAGGGTTTTTATTTTGATCACGTACATACATCAGTTTTACGGCGTGCTATTAAGACAGCCTACATTATTCAAGATGATTTAAACCTTAATTATGTGCCAATAACTAAGACTTGGCGCTTAAATGAACGTCACTATGGAGCTTTGAGAGGGCTTAACAAAGATGACACAAGAAGAGAGTACGGCTTGGAACAAGTTCACTTGTGGCGTCGAAGCTTTTATTCAGTCCCACCAGCTCTAAGTAAACCAGATCCAACGACTGGTCCTTACAAGTATTTTGATAAAAATATGATGCCAGTTGCAGAAAGTCTTTATGAAGCATATCAGCGAATAGTTCCTTATTACGTTGATCATGTGGCTCCAAGACTTTTAGATGGGAAGGATCAATTGATTGTAGCTCATGGAAGTACGATTAGAGCTTTGATCAAATATGTTGAAGGTATTAGTGATAAAGATATCGATGGAGTAGAAGTAGCCAATGGAACTCCGCTGATTTATGATTTTGACGATAAATTGAATATTATTACTGATAATCGTCAACGTTATTGATAATAAGATTATATAAATAAAATAATTTTGGAAATATTTGAAAGTGCTTGCTAGTCTAAGAACGGCGATGAATGCACTTTCATTTTTTTTGCTTTTTTGAGAGAAAATGCTTTCTTTTTTCAAATAATGTTGTAAACTATTTAAATGGTCTAGATGAGTTTCACACATTTTTTTGTGCCAAAAAGACTTATTTAGCTAAATTTGTTCGTAATAATATTCATTTTTTGTCTGAGTAATAGATATTGTATGATGAGAAACACAGTTCCTTATATATGAAATATATGCCACGTTAAAAAAATAATTATTACTAATATTCGCTTGCTGAAAAGGAGTTTGCTATGAATATTTTAATTGCTTTAATACCAGCCTTGGGTTGGGGTTTCATGCCAATCATCACTGGAAAAGTGGGTGGCTCTCCAGTTAATCAAATGTTTGGTATTGGTGCCGGGGCAACTATTGTCGGATTGATTTCCTACTTAGTTACTCAACCAAGTGTTAGTACACAGGCTTTCTGGTTCTCTGTCTTATGTGGAGCCTTATGGACTATCGGTCAAATCGGTCAGTTCATTTCTTTCAAGCGTATCGGTGTATCTGGTACAGTTCCCTTGTCAACAGTTTTTCAACTAGTTGGTAATTCAATTATCGGGATGTTGATTTTTGGTGATTGGAATAGTGCTCATGCCAAAATCATCGGAATCACAGCCTTATTGATCGTCGTCGTTGGTGCCTTATTGACATCAGTTACTGACAGTTCAACATCTCAAAAGATGGAATTTAAGGATGCCTTATTCCTTCTATGTACTACAGTAGGATTTTGGATTTATTCTTCATTTCCAAACATGTCAATTGTTAAGAATGAAAGCAGTACAGGGATTTTCCTACCTGAAATGTTAGGTATCTTATTAGGTGCTATTATTTATGCCTTGTTTACAGATCGTAATTCTTTCAAACAAAAGCAACAATATCAAAATATTATTGCCGGTATTGCTTGGGGAATCGCGGCTTTTGCTTATATTTTCTCAGCTAAGGCTAACGGTAATACATCAGCCTTCATCTGGACTCAATTAAATGTTGTGATCGGTACATTTGGGGGAATTATCGTCTTGCATGAACATAAGAGTCACCGCGAGTTGACCTTTACGATTTTAGGTATCGTTTTAATCGTTATCGGTAGTGTCGCTACATCATTTGCATCTTAAACTAGCAGCTAATCAGTCGATTGGCTGTTTTTTTATGCCTTTGTAGAAAAATGTATTCGCTTCCATTATAATGAGAATTAACTCAAAGTAGGAGGAATGATTTTGATCAAACATATTTTTTCCGATATGGATGGAACTCTTTTACAAAGTGATTGTAAAATCAGTGAAAACAACGTCCAAACTATTAAGGAAAGTCAAATTCCATTTACATTAGTTTCTGCCCGTTCACCAATGGAAATGACCGAAGTCATTGATAAACTTGACTTAAATGAACCCCAAATTGGATTTAATGGTGGATTGATTTTTCAAAAACAAGATCAAGGGTTGAAAATTCTCAGTGAACACACATTAAATATTGATAGCGTAAAGAAAGTGATTGCTTTAGTCGATCAACAATTTCCTAAAGTTAGCCGAAGTTTTTACGATATTGACACTTGGTATGTCGATAAATTCGATAAAGGTGTTAAATATGAGCAAGAAATGGGAGGGCAAACACCGAAATTAGTCGATTATGTTTCTTTGTTAAAACAACCTGACATAAAAGTCTTTAAGATTATGTTGTTGTCATTTGATGCGCTTGAAATGAAACAATTGATTGAAAAATTGGAATCTATTAACTCTGGCGATATGAGCATTAAGCAATCTGGTGAATATTACCTCGAGATTACTAGTCATTTAGCTCAGAAGTCACGTGGCATCAAATACATTCAAGACTTAGAAAAGTTGCTTAAAAAGGATATGGCGGCTTTTGGCGACGGTTTCAATGATTTGTCGATGTTAGAAATGGTCGGGACGCCAGTTGTCATGGATAATGCCTTGGAAGGCGTTAAAGAATATGGCAAGTACATTACGAAGAATAATGATGAAGATGGTGTAGCCTACGGTATAAAAATGTTTCTACAATAACGCAAAAAAGGTCTTACTAGAGTGAAAAATTCTAGTAAGACCTTTTATTAATTAAGCATAGTAGCTTTTAACATATGCTTTTGTAAGTATTGAGATTCACCATACCCAGTGTTGAGGAATGAGAATTTTTGAGCCTTATAAATAAAGTTGACACGGCCTTCGCCATAAAATTTATCGATAGTTAAGTCGGTGATCTCTGAAAAGGGAATAACGATATGACGTAAAGCTTTCATACCTCTGACTAGAGTCATTGATAATTTATCTTTTCCAAATTCGTAATCAACGTACCCTTTAAATACTTTTGAATCACGATCAGTAATTTGAATATAAGTGAACATAATAATCACTTGCTTCCTTCTACAATCATAATTAATCAACGACAAATAAATTAATATCATTGATTAACTTTAATTATATTTAGCTAATGAAAAAACGAAAGATTGTTAACCCTTTCTATTACAAGTTGTCTATTTCAGAGCAATTTCTTTGATATAACGGTTATTTTAATTTAAATTTATTAACGAAATAATAAATGACTAAGAATTTAGAAGTAGGCGATTAAGATGGAAAAAAGTTTTGCAAGAAAATTGAATTGGAAACCATTGTTGAATAGTTTGATCTTTGGAGCCGCCATTGGTTCCTTTGTTTTTATTGTTTCTAAACATGATTTAACTATGGGAATAATCTTTGGCCTAATAGGATTTTTGATTCAAAGCATAGTGATTTATCCACGCTATTTGCCTAGTCTCTATGGACAATGGAAAATCACAGAAGGAAATGTTTCTTACTATGATTACAGTACTTGGACTAAAAGGATTCAGGCAATCTTTTTACCATTAGCTAAGAAACAAAAAGTAATTTCCTTCGATGATATTTTGTCCTATTCATTGGTCGTAACTAAGAAATCTAACAAGTGGACGCCGCATTATATCGTCTTGAAAGTCGATGATGGACATGATGTGGCTCTGGATTTATCTTGGAACCTATTGAAGTCGGGCGCCCCACAAAAAGATGTTGAATGGGTAGTCGATTTTATTACTAATAAGTTAAATCAAAAAACAGTTAAAGTCTTACAAGCATAGAAAAAAGCCCTCACAATTTGTGAAGGCTTTTTGTTATTCGTCGTCATCGTCATCGATTTCGTCGTCAATTTGAATATCTTTCAAAGCAGAACGATCTTTTCTAACAAGACGTAAACGATTAAGTGATACTTTACCAAGAACTAATGGAACACGCTCTTCAACAACATCACTATAAGAAAGTCCAAACCAAGTAGCAGGTGAGATGAACTTTTGTAAAATCAAGCGCATATTAATGATGCTCTTGTTCAAACTACTGATCTTAGTGTCTGGTGAAATAACTTCTTTGATAATAACAAAGGAGAAGTCACCAACTTCACGATCTGGAATAGTTGTATATTTCTGTGGTTGTGGTTTGATTTCACCGTTTGACATCATGTCATTAACAACTTGACGAAGGTAAACATTAACCTTTTGATCAACCCTAAATCCTAAGTAAAGCTGTACGCTGACCATGTAGTCAGTATCGAAAGTTTCGACACTATAAGCAGCCGTATAAGGTTCATCGGTAACATTAACTGTTACGAACCAATATACTTGAGCACGTTTTGGACGCTTATCAAGAATTGAATAAAGAATGTTTTTCTTAATACGATAACCATCATGAATCTTAGTCAAATAAACTAAGTTAGTTGTATATAGTGGATAACTAGGATCTTTTCTCAAGTCGTTTAATTGATGTTTAAAAGCTAGTAGGGAAACGAAATGGCTTCTAAATGTATTGTCATCCTTGAGTCTTTCACCGTATCTCCAGACGAACATAACGATAATAAGTAAAGCAGCGATGAACATTGTAATGTAAGCACCGTGAATGAACTTACTACTGTTAGTTACGAAGAAAATACTTTCAATGATGAAGAAGAAACTGATGATAACGGTAGTAAAGAAGCGATTAGCACGTTTCATCAACAACCATTGATGCAAGAGGATCGTAGTCATTAACATAGTAATAGTAATTTCTAGACCATAAGCATTAGACATATTTTCTGAAGTTTTGAAATAGAAAACGATGAATAAACAAACGACCCAGATAATTGAGTTGACAGTTGGGATATAAAGTTGGCCCTTGAAGTTTGTAGGATAATAAGTCTTCAAACGAGGGAACATTCTCAACTTCGTAGCTTCTGATACTAAGGTATATGAACCAGAAATCAAAGCTTGAGAAGCAATGATAGCTGCCATGGCTGATAAGAAGATTCCAAAGAGTCTAAAATCGGCTGGAATGGATTGGTAGAAAGGATTCATTGAAGAACCCATTTGTTGCAAGGTGTGGTTATCACGAACACCAATAATCCAAGCAGCTTGACCTAAGTAACTAAGTAATAGACAAATTTTTACAAAAGGCCAACTAGTATAAATATTAGGACGACCGACGTGTCCCATATCGGAGTACAGAGCTTCGGCACCAGTAGTAGCCAAGAAGATACTACCTAGGATGAAAATCCCTCTGATGTTGACAGGACTTCTGAGTAATTCAAAAGCGTAATAAGGGTTCAAGGCTCTGATGATAGTCCAGTCTGAAGACAGATTGAAAATACCAATTACACCTAAGAAACCAAACCAAATCAACATGATAGGACCAAAAGCACGGCCGATAAGTTGTGTCCCAAATCTTTGAATAAAGAAGAGGGTCGACAAGATGATGATTGTTACGATAATAACTTGGTTTTGAGTACTGATTAAGATCATATTATTGATTTTAATCCCCTTTAAACCTTCAATCGCAGCAGTAACAGTAACTGCTGGAGTCATCATTCCATCGGCTAAGAAAGTTGCTCCACCAATCATCGCTGGAATGATCAACCATTTAGCACGTTTTCTAACCAAGGTGTAGAGGGCAAAGATACCACCTTCACCACGGTTATCGGCACGTAGAGCAATCAAAACATACTTGATTGTCGTTACCAAAGTCAGTGTCCAGAAAATTAATGAAACACTACCTAAAATAAAATTAGTGGACATTTTTTCTAGTCCACCATTCCCAACCATCAAAGAATGCATAACATATAGAGGAGATGTACCAATATCCCCATAGACGATTCCTAAAGCAATTAGGAATCCAGCTATGCTCATCTTTGAATGGGGGTTATTTTTCAAAGAATTCAGTTGTGTCTTTTCCATATAAATAATCTCCAAAATTAAACAGTTCAACCGGAATTATAACATTGAAATTGATAGTATGAAACCACATAATTTTGGTCTAGTGAGATTCCATATATATCAAGGCATTTATGAACTTTTGGTACTATTTGTGAATTGGAACGATCAATGATGAATCCTTGGTTTGAACTGTATATTTAATGTCTTGATTACCACGAACCGTCGTTCCAAAATCAGTTGCGTAGACAATCAATCCAAGTTGATGCCCCTTTAATAGTTTATAAAATGTTGGTTGTAATTCAACATTCACATTATAGAAAACATCTGGTTTTAGTTCATCTACTTTATAGTTATTTTCTCGATTTTGTAAATTAAGATGACCTTTAGATATCATTTTGAAAGGAGTTTCTTTGTCATAAGTGAATTCACGTAAGTCATCTTCACGCCAGTCAAAAGTTCCCGCTAGGCTATTTTTGGAAAGTAGTGTAGGTGAAACGTTTAATCGCTTAGCTGATCCATAGTCGACTAATTGAAAACTCAAAAGGCCGATATTTTGACTTGAAGAAACTTTCAGATTGACTAATGTTTTACCATCAATCGTTAAATCATTGTCTAATGGTGCCGTCTTAAAGAGCAGGCGATTCTTAAGTAACTTCTCATTAGAAGATAGTAGTTCATTTTCCCAAGTATCGTTATGCTTAGCGTAAAAATCAAAAGACCTTTTGTCTAATTGATCATTAAAGGATAGTTCTTGCTCTTTTGAAGCATCAGTAGTTAGTTTATCATTTGATAAATTATATTTAATTTGCTCATTTTCACTGTTAGCCCAATCTTGATAAGCATTCCAAGTTTCTGTTTCAGTGTTGTCTTGAATGATAACGTTAGGGATGATTTCCTTAGCTTGATTATCTACTCCAAGCAACTCATGAGTGAGCCATAAGTTGATGATATCGTTATAGTCGATTGATCTAAAAGCGTTGATGTAAATATGTTGACCTTGATGTAAGATTAATTTTTGTGTAACGCCGTTATGTTTGATTCCGTTCCACAAACGTTCAACATTTCGTGGCTTAACATTCCAGTCATTAAGACCGTGAACCATGAAGACATCAGCAGTGATATTCTTGAAGTTTTTGTGGTAATTTCTAGCATCCCAGAAGGTATTGTAATCACCAGTTGTTCGATCTTGTCCGTGATTGATTTTTTCAATTTGATTTTTCCAAATATCTTTAACATTGTGAAAGTCACCCGGTTGAAGACGGCGACTGAATGTTTCCTCGGCTAAGACATCAGCATCTTCGCCAGGGAATCCACCAGGGGCAACGACAAGTCCACCATCACGGTAGTAATCATACCAACTAGAAATAGCAGCCTCACTAATGATTGTCTTTAAGCCGTAAACACCAGTTGTAGCTGCAGCAGTAGCCAAAGTCCCTAAATATGATCTACCCGTCATAGCGATACGTTTATTAGACCACCAAGCCTTAATTTCAATATTGTCGATTCGATTTGTAAAGGCAGGTAGTTCACCAGTCAACCATTTGATGATAGAAATAGTTGAAGTAGTTTCGTCAGGGTCACCAGTAGTTCTTAGACCTTCGGAATCTTTAGTACCAATTCCCGCCATATAGACGACCGCAAAACCACGAGCTAGAAAATAATCATTCATTGTATAAGAACTTTCACGAGAGAAATCCTCTTCAGCTCGCTTGGTTTGCCCGTTAACGACACGTGGGTGAGGGAGTTTTGTTTCTGGTGCATGATACTCAATATCACTGTATTGTAAGTTGTTAGGTTTTTTATGTTGAAGCGTTACGTTAACGTTATGAGTTAATTTTTCGCCGGTTTCGTCGTTAGTTCCTTGATTGTAAGGACTGGCTGTGTAAAGAACTGGTACTTTTAAGCCATTCTCAGTAGCTTGAGGACGCAATACCTCAGCTTTTAACAAATCACGTTTGCCGTCATGGTCGGTATCTTGAGGAGATTCAACATAGACGACTTCACGAATTAGTTTATGTGGATCAAAGACAGGTAAAGTTTTGCCATTGAAAAGTAAGGGATGGTTGACTTTGCCATAAAATCTTACAAAAAATCCTTTGGTGGCTAGAAAGTCGATGAAGGTTTGACCATTTTTGTTGTGAGTGGCTAATAACCAGTACCAAGCCGATTTTAATTCATCGATTGAAAATGAATCGGTATTGTGGTCGGCAATCATTAATTGGATTTTCTTCATTGCGCCTAACGGATCACTAAAACTGAAATCTACATCAGGATTGAATTTTAATAATTGTAAGGCGACATTATAAAAAGCACTGACAGAAACATTTGTTGCAGAATCTAAGTATTCGTTTAAATTCAAAGAGTCAGTTGCCATATAGGTTTTTAATTTTTCCTCAAAAGCTGATGATGTTTTAGCTTCTAAAAAACTTTTACTTAAAAAACTTTTCCATAATTTAATAGGGTCGGTCTCTGATTCGTTATCTTTGTCTAGAAAGCCGATTGTTTGAAGTTCAACCAATTGATCTTTGTATTCAGTTGGACGAATTGCAAATTGATTATTTTTCATTAAACAGACAACTCCTTCTTTGATATTAATTTCATTATAAGACAGTGAAAGGGTTTTACATAGGTATTACGATAGAATTTGGGTACACAAAAACCTCGCTAGAATATTCTAACGAGGTTAATTTACTTAATAGTTAAGCAAGAGCACCCATTGGATCCCATGGTGCAAGAACTTTAGGTTCTTTGGATTCTTTTTCGAAAGTATCCTTTAAGTCTTCTGGTAAGTACTTCTTGTTGATGACTAGTTGATAAACGTATTCGTCAAACCATGAGTCGCTCATAACAAAGTAACCCTTGTTTCCGACTTTTTCACCCCATGAGTTTTCAACTTTCCACTTCAATGGGTTGCCGTTTTCGTCCAAATCAACACCAGTAATAACCATAGCGTGTGTCATCATGCTTTCAATGTAATCAAGACGTTCTGCTTTAGTCATTGAAAGATCAGTGTTTAATAAACCTTCAAGGTCATAGATGTTTGTGTCCATAATACCAATCTTACGATCAGAACTTTGACCAACGTCACTACCGAACCAAACTGTCTCACCAGCTTGAAGTTGTTTGATGGCAAGTTTCTTGAAGTCATTGATTTCAAGATTCAAGTGACGAACTTGACGGCCGCCAACGACGTTGCCAAGCATTTCAACGGTATAAACGTGGTTGTATGGCTTGTCAGCCGTTGGAGCGTTGATAGTTGAGATGTAGCTGTCTAAGTCCCAGCCAACGTATTTCTTGAAGAATTCTTGAGGTGTAATACCAACTTCTTTGTGATAGTTCTTATCGTCATCACGGTAAGCCCAGTCAAATTTAGTTGGAGGAACGCCAACTGTGTAAACTAAAATCTTGTAGATTTCGCTTAAAAGTTCATTCTTTTTACGTTCGATATCTTCTTCTGATTTGTTGTCGTTAACTAAGTTACGTAAGATGATGGCACCTTTACGTAATTTCTTGTTAAGAACGTTGTTTAGTTCAGATGAATTCTTACGACTGAAAGTATCTGGCATAACGCTCTTAGGAACTAGTCCATATTTTTGAACGAGTGCCATGACCATATCCCATTGACCACCGTCTTGTTGAGGTGTTGTCATTAAGAAGTCGACTTTACGGTCACCAGTTGGAAGAGCAGCAGTGTTAATAACGTTTTCGAAGAAGTAGTTAGATTTTTCTAACTTATCCCAGAAAAGCATGTAGCCTTGTGATAGTTCAAAACCTTTGATTTTGAATTCATTTTGAACAGGGTGTCTCATAGTATTCAAAGCAGCGAAGACCCAGCAGAGTCCAGAACGCATTTGGTCAGCAACTTTACCAGTATCTAATTCAACTGAAAAAGTTGGATCCATAGCAATTTTAGATTCGATAGTTTCACTTGATTTGAAAAGTCCGTTGTTGATTACAGCGTTTTTAATAGCTGCAGAAGCTGGTGTCTTTTCAAATGCTGTTTGAAAGTTAGTTAAATCTGATGATGTAATTTCTTTAGTCATGCAATATTCTCCTCTGTTTGAAATTTATCTAATATTATCGATTACCTTTGGACCATCCTCGTAACCGACGATAATAGTATTAACTATATCAAGAAATAGGCCATGTGCAACTATTCCAACTTGATGATCTAACCAATCAGCTAGAAGATGAGGATGATTGATCGTACCAACTTTTAAGTCGATAACGTAATTTTTATTGTGAGTTAAGACGCGTTTGCCATTTTCATCGAGACGGAATTCTGGCTTTAAATCTTCTTTTTGCAAGTCTTCAAAAGTCTTCTCGCAACCAAATGGAATTACTTCCAAAGGTAATGGGAAACTGCCTAATGTGTCAGCCATTTTTGATTGGTCAACGATCCAAATATTTTTAGTTGAGTTAGTAGCGACCATTTTTTCTAACAAGTGGGCAGCACCGCCACCTTTGATTCCTTGATAGTTTTTGTCGATTTGGTCAGCACCATCGATTGTTAAGTCGATGTGATCAACGTCGTTCAAATCTTTGGTTGGAATGCCTAGGGATTGAGCTTGCTTTTCAGAACGGGATGAAGTAGTTACTGCTACGATATTCTTGATTTCACCACTTTGATATCTCTTGCCCAATTCTTCAATCATGTAGTAAACAGTAGAACCTGTACCTAGACCAACTACGGTGTCACTCTTGATGTAATCGACTGATTTAACACCAACGGCTTTCTTTAATTCATCTTGATTCAACTAATTTTCCCCCTTCAATAGCTCTTGGTAATTATCAGCTAAAAGAAATCTAATTTCTGGCTTCTTTTCAAAAGCAGCTTTGGCATATTCACAAACTGGAACTACCTTGAGACCTTTTAAATCGGAAAAATCCAACATAGCATTCAAAAGTTTACCAGCTAGACCTTGACCTCGATAATTGTCGTCAACGTAAGTGTGGTCGATTGAGACAACGCCATCTTTAACAGTTGAGTAAGTGATCTCACCAATCATTTTGTCATCGTCTTCAAAGTAAAAACGACCGTCCTCATGTTTCATTTCCATATAATTACCTCCTGCTAGATTAATTTAATTTTATATTACTCTATTATAAGTAGAAAGTCAGTGTAATGAATAGTTTTATAGCGCCTAAAATGCTATTATTTTAGTTATCTAATGCTGAAGGAGTTTTCGATTTGACAAAAAAACGTGGATTTGAAATTGTGAAGAAATACGAGGGACGAGGTATTAATTTGCCAGTTCGTCAGACTAAAAACGCTGCTGGTTATGATATTGAAAGTGCACAGGATTTCGTGGTGCCTTCAATTTGGAAATTTGGAGTTTTAAATGTTTTGAAATTTATTTTGAATAAAGGCAAGATGGATGACTCAAAACTTGCTGAAGTTCAAAAATCAATCAAGCCAGTTCTAGTTCCAACTGGTATCAAAGCTTACATGCAAGATGACGAAGTTTTGATTATTGCCAGCCGTTCAAGCAATCCTTTGAAACGTGGACTTTCAATCCCTAATGGTATTGGTGTAGTTGACGCAGACTACTATAATAATGATAGTAATGAAGGTGAATTGTTTGTTCAATTGATCAACTTTTTCCCAATGGATTATAAGGTCAAAAAGGGTGAACGATTGGCGCAAGGAATTTTCATTAAATATCTTACAACCGATGATGATGAAGGTGGATTAAAGAAACGCCTTGGTGGATTTGGTTCTTCAGGAATATAATTAAGAAAGGAACTATTTTATTGGCTAAAGCTAAAACAAAATTCGTATGTCAAAATTGTGGTTACGTTTCACCAAAGTATTTAGGTCGTTGTCCTAACTGTGGCGTTTGGAATCAAATGGTCGAAGAAGTTGATCAAGCAACTGTCAAAGCCAGTGTCACACCTAGTCGTCGTGTCAGTGATTTGGAATCTAAACCAGTTAAAATTGGGGATGTCTCTTTTGAAAAAGAACCTCGAATCAAGACTGATATGGATGAATTGAATCGAGTTCTTGGTGGCGGAATCGTACCGGGTTCTTTGATTTTAATTGGTGGAGATCCGGGAATTGGTAAATCAACGCTTTTGACTCAAGTTTCAGGACAACTTCAAAAGACCGGTGGCAAGGTTTTGTACGTTTCTGGTGAAGAGAGCGCTTCACAAATTAAAATGCGAGCTGATCGTCTAGGCATTAAGGGTGATAACTTGTACATTTACCCACAGACTGATATGAGTTATATTCGTCAAACCATCGATGATATGAAGCCAGACTTTTTGATTATCGATTCGGTACAAACAATGGATGAACCAGAAATTTCTTCTGCTGTTGGTAGTATTTCACAAATTCGTGAAGTAACGGCAGAATTGATGAATATCGCTAAACAACAAAATATCACCGTCTTCGTTGTGGGACATGTGACCAAGGGTGGTGCCATCGCTGGACCAAAGATTTTGGAACACATGGTAGATACAGTTTTGTATTTTGAAGGTGACACTCATCACAGTTATCGAATCTTACGTTCAGTCAAGAATCGTTTTGGCTCAACTAACGAAATCGGTATTTTTGAAATGCGAACGAAAGGATTAGTTGAAGTAGCTAATCCTTCGGAGATTTTCTTGGAAGAACGTTTAGCTAATGCCAATGGTTCTGCGGTGGTAGTTTCAATGGAAGGAACGAGACCAATTTTGGTTGAAATTCAATCTTTGATTACCCCAACTGTTTTTGGTAATGCTAAGAGAACCGCAACTGGTTTAGATCATAATCGAGTTTCAGTTATTATGGCGGTACTAGAAAAACGTGGTAATTTGATGCTCCAAAATCAAGATGCTTATTTGAAATCAACTGGTGGCGTAAAATTGGATGAGCCTGCAATCGATTTGGCTTTAGCAATGTCAATTGCCTCCAGTTACAAGAATATGGGTATACCTGGAACTGATTGTTTCGTTGGCGAAGTCGGTTTGACCGGTGAAGTTAGACGAGTCAATAGAATCGATCAACGCGTTAATGAAGCAGAAAAGCTTGGTTTCAAACGAATCTTTATTCCTAAGAATAATCTTGGTGATTGGTCCAAAAATAATAAGATTCAAATCATCGGTGTCAGTACCGTGTCAGACGCTATGAACAAAATATTTTAATTAAGGAGGTTTTTATGCGAAAAATTGTAATAAATATAGTTTTCGCTTTGCTAGGTATTGCAGTCGGAATTACGATTTTGCCTAGTTTGTGGGAAATTTTCGGTTTAGCAGGAATTGCTTTTATCAACAACGGCTATTTTGACGGACTTATTGGATGTATTATATTTTATTTTTTGTCGTTCTTGTTTGTTAGACCAATCATGGAATTAAATCAAAAAATGGAAAAATATCTAAACTCTAGATCCCCCGGTTGGATTATTTATGGAGCTAGTTTCTTAATCGCAGGTCTAGTTTTAGCTAACATCATTTCAATTCCGTTTTACATGATGCACAATATGTTTTCTAATGTGATTCCGGTAATTTTAATGATTGTCTTTGGTTGGATCGGTTTTCGTATGGGAACTAGTCGTCGAAATGATTGGACTAATTTCTCTATTACTAAACGAAACAACAAAACTAATGATAAGAGCGACCAGATTGCTTCTGAAGGTGAAGTAACTCGTCGTTCTGCCAAAAAAGAATTTTATCCATATAAGATTTTGGATACTTCAGTAATTATTGATGGTCGGATTCATCAATTGGCTGAAACTGGATTTTTGGAAGGTAAGTTGATGATTCCGGACTTTGTTGTTCATGAATTGCAACTAATTTCCGATTCCAGTGATAGTCAAAAACGTGAACGCGGACGTCGTGGTTTGGACATTTTGAACGAAATGAAGATGGATCAAACTATTAATTATGAAACAACAACGCGAGATTATGATAATATACCAGAAGTTGACATGAAATTACTTAAATTAGCCAAAGAAATTGGTGGTGCCGTCATGACAAATGATTATAATTTAAGTAAGGTAAGTGAATTTCAAAATGTTCAGGTACTTAACATTAACGAACTAGCCAAAGTCTTGAAACCAATGATTTTGCCAGGAGAGGCAATGACTGTTAAAGTTATAAAAGAGGGTACTGAAAGAGAGCAAGGTGTCGCATACCTAGAAGATGGTACGATGGTCGTTGTTGAAGAAGGTAAATACTTTATCAATAAAGACGTCGAAGTCATCGTAACTAGTGCATTGCAAACTGATGCTGGTAAAATGATATTTGCAAAACCTAAACATTCAATACATGGTATCCAGGAAAAGAGTAGTGCCAAGGAGAATTCAAACAACCATAACGGCAACAATAACCATAATGGCGGCAACCGCAATAATGGAAATCGTAACCGTAACAATGGCAACCGGAATTCGAATAAAAACAACTCGAGAAATAAAAGGGGAGAACACAGAAATGGCAAAAAAGTCAGATAATAAAATTCGTGTAAGATATGCACCAAGTCCAACAGGTCACTTGCACATTGGGAATGCTAGAACAGCTATCTTTAACTACTTGTTCGCACGTAGTCACAAGGGAACTTTCGTTATCCGTATTGAAGATACTGATACAAAGAGAAACGTTAAAGGTGGAACAAAGAGTCAACTAGAAAACCTAAAGTGGCTTGGCGTTGATTGGGATGAAGGTCCAGATGTCGGTGGTGACTATGGTCCATATCGTCAATCAGAAAGAAAAGAAATTTATCAAAAATACATTGATGAATTACTAGAAAAAGGTTTAGCTTACAAATCATATCTGACTGAAGAACAACTACAAGCAATGCGTGAGGATCAAGAAGCTCACGGACAAATGCCTCATTATGAATATGAATTTGAAGGTATGTCTGACGAAGAAAAAGCTGCTAAGATCAAAGAAGCAGAAGATGCTGGTGTTCAACCAGTTGTTAGATTCCACGTACCAGTTGGTAAGAACTACGAATGGGACGATATCGTAAAGGGTAAAGTTTCAATCGGTTCAGATACTATCGGTGGCGATTGGGTTATCCAAAAGCGTGACGGTATGCCAACATACAACTTTGCGGTTGTTATTGATGACCATTTGATGGAAATCAGTCATGTTCTTCGTGGTGATGATCACGTTGCTAACACACCAAAACAATTGATGATTTACGATGCCTTAGGCTGGGAAGCTCCAAAATTTGGTCACATGACATTGATCATCAATACTGAAACTGGTAAGAAGTTAAGTAAACGTGATGAATCAATCCTACAATTTATCGAACAATATCGTGAATTAGGTTACCTACCAGAAGCTATGTTTAACTTCATTACACTTCTTGGTTGGTCACCAGTTGGTGAAGACGAATTATTCACTCGCAAACAATTCATCAAGATTTTTGACGAACACCGTTTGAGCAAATCACCTGCTAAATTTGACCAAAAGAAACTAGAATGGGTCAACAACCAATATGTTAAGCACGCTGATGTTAGTGAAATCACTGACTTAGTACTTGCTAACTTGATTGAAGCAAAACGAGTACCAGCTGATCCATCAACTGACCAAATTCAATGGGTAAGACATTTGACAGAACTTTACATGCCACAAATGTCATACACACAACAAATTATCGATTTGGCTGATGTCTTCTTCAATCAACCAGAACATCTAACTGATGACGAACAAAAAGAATTAGCTGACGATGATGCTAAGACTGCTATCGAAGACTTGAAAGGTAAGTTAGAAAAATTACCACGCTTCACAGCTGCTCAAATCATGGATGCTATTCAATCAGTTCGTGCTGATACTGGTGTTAAGGGTAGAAAACTATACATGCCAGCTAGAATTGCTGCTACTAGAACAATGCATGGTCCAGCAATCGCTGAAACTATCGAATTGTTTGGTAAAGATCAAGCTCTTGCAAATATCGACAAGACTTTGAATGAAATGAAATAAAGCGCGAAAAAACTAAAAGAAAAGAAAAAGAGGTTGAAGGAAAACTTAGTTTGCCTCCAAGCTCTTTTTTATATAGGTGAAGATTATGTTGAAAATTTTCAATACATTGACCCGTGAAAAAGAAGAATTTAAACCAATAACACCTAATCAAGTTAATATGTACGTCTGTGGACCGACTGTGTATAACTACATTCACATTGGTAACGCTCGTTCGATCGTAGCGTTTGATACAGTTCGTCGTTATTTGGAATTCCTAGGTTACAAGGTAAAATTCGTATCTAACTTCACTGATGTCGATGACAAAATGATTAAAGAAGCTAATCGTGAAGGAATTACCGTCCCAGAAGTAGCTGATCGTTTTATCAAAGCCTTTTATGAAGATATTGCAGCTATCAACGTGCAAAAAGCTACTATTAATCCCAGAGCTACTGATAACATTCAAGATATTATCGATTTCGTTAAAGTTTTGATTGATAAAGGCTATGCTTATGAATCTGACGGGGATGTCTTTTATCGAGCTAGAAAGTTCAAACATTATGGTGAGCTTTCTGACCAAAATATCGATCAATTAGTTGAAGGTGCCAGTGAACACATTGGTGAAGCTGAGTTCGATAAGAAGCAAGATCCAATTGACTTTGTTCTTTGGAAAAAAGCTAAACCAGGCGAGATCAAATGGGATTCTCCTTGGGGTGAGGGTCGTCCAGGTTGGCACATCGAATGTTCAGTTATGTCAACTAAGTATTTAGGTGAAACTTTTGACATTCACGGTGGTGGTCAAGACTTAGAGTTCCCACACCACGAAAACGAAATTGCTCAAAGTGAAGCTAAGACTGGTAAGAAATTCGTTAACTATTGGATGCACAATGGTTTTGTAACTGTCGAGAATAACGAAAAGATGAGTAAGTCACTCGGTAACTTTGTCACGGTTCATGATTTGGTCAGAAAGACTAATCCGCAAGTTTTGAGATTCTTCCTTTCATCAACTCATTACCGTCGACCACTCGAATATTCCCAAGCTAATTTGCAAAAAGCGGCTGACAATTTAGATAAGATTAAGACAGCTTACAACAATTTGAAATTTAGATTAGATGATGCTAAGGATACAGATGACGAAGAAATCGTTACTCAAACCCAAGATATTATCGAAGATTTCAAAACGGCTATGAATGATGACTTTAACGTTCAAAATGGTTTGACGGAAATCTTTAATTTGGTCAGTTTAGCTAACAATTACTCATCAAGAGATACAGTTGCTAAAAATGCTGTAAATGTTATCCTAAAAGCTATGGCTGATTTGACAAGTATTCTTGGAATCAACTTGGATAGTCAACAAGACCTTTCTGAAGAAATTCAACAAATGGTCGATCAACGTGACCAAGCTCGTGCAAACAAAGATTTCGCTACGAGTGATAAATTACGTGACCAACTAAAAGATATGGGCGTAATCTTAGAAGATACCCCTCAAGGAACACGGTGGCATATTAATGACTGATGTTAAGAAATTTAACGGTGTAACTTTGGCCTATTTAGGCGATGCGGTTTATGAAGTATTTATTCGTGAACATTTATTGTCTAAAAATATCGTCAAAGTAAATGAATTACAACACCAAGCCAAACATTATGTATCAGCGAAAGCTCAAGCTTCATTGATAACTTTGATGCTCGATAACGATGTTTTGACTGAACAAGAAGTAAGGATTTATAAGAACGGGCGTAATGCCAAGAAGCAAACTAAAGCAAAGAATACAAGTGTTGTCACTTATCATATGTCCACTGGTTTTGAAGCCGTCTTTGGTTACTTGGATATTACTGGAGACAAAGAGCGTGTTAAAGAACTTGCATTGTGGTGTATAAATGAAGTAGAAAGTGGTGCAGCAGATGACCGGAAATTCGAATAGAAATAATAACAATGAAGAAAAAGAATTAGTTTATGGAGTTCATTCAGTAATTGAACTATTGAAGTCTTCAACAGCTGATCAACGTGTCAATAAAGTTTTAGTTCAAAAAGGACTTTCAAGTGAACACATCGCAGAAGCTATCAAATTAGCTAAGCGTGACCGTTTGATCGTTCAAGAAGTACCTAAGAACAAGTTGGACGATATTAGTGAAGGCGGCAATCACCAAGGAATGGCAGCTTACATTGCCCCTTATCAATACGCTGAAATGAAAGATATCTTTGACAATGCTAAGAAGAAAAATGAAGATCCCTTTATTTTGATTTTGGATAAAATTGAAGATCCCCATAACCTCGGTTCAATCATGCGTACAGCCGATGCCGTAGGCGTTCATGGAATCATCGTGCCAAAGCATCGTTCAACTGGACTTACTTCAACGGTTGCTAAGACTTCAACTGGTGCTATCGAACACGTGCCAGTAGTCCGTGTAACTAACTTAGTTAACACAATCAAAGACTTGAAGAAGAAGAATGTTTGGGTCTTTGGTACAGCTATGGAAGGTGACAATTATCGTAACTGGAATGCCAAAGGAGCAGTCGCTCTGATCATTGGTAACGAAGGTAAGGGAATTTCACCACTAGTTCTCAAACAAGCTGATCAAACTTTGAATATTCCGATGGTCGGACACGTGCAAAGTTTGAATGCTTCAGTTGCGACTGGTATTTTGTTGTACCAAGCTTTTGCTTCAAGAAATGCGTAATTTATATTAAGCGAATGATTAAATTTCATTCGTTTTTTTTGTAAACAAATGTTCTCTTTTAATGCAAGAAACAGCAATGTTATTCTAAAAATATAAGATTATTCCCACAACAACACGCCAAATGTATAGCCTAGAATCACTATGGATTGAACAAGTCAGAACTAATAGAGATTCATCAGCCCTAGATAAACTAGTGAAAAAATATCATCCGATGATTGATAATTTAGCTAAACATTACTATATCGTTGGCTTTGATCGTGAAGACTGGTATCAAGAGGCTTTTATAATTTGTTATGAAACTTGCCAAATTTTTGATGGTACCAGTGGTTCAAAATTTGGTAGCTTCTTTAAGATGAAATTTGAACGACGAGTTATTGATTTGATCAGACGTGAAAATGCGAGTAAGAGAAAAATCAATGGGATGACTGAGCCCTTAGAAGTTCATCCGAATCAACGGCCAATTGACGGTCATCGTTATTTAATAGAGGTAAAAGATCAAGTTGAAATTTTGACTGAAAAGATGAGTAAACTGGAATTAACAGCGATGCAATTCATTTTAGGAAAGATAACTATGGACCAAGCTTGTAAGAAAGAATCGTGTACTCCTAAAAAAATTCAAAACGCAATTTATCGCTTGAAGTATTTGATTTTAAAGCAAGACGATTCTGATTTGTCATGAGTTTGCAATGGACAAACAACCTTCCAGAGTTTACAATTAATAAGATTAAGAATAGATTTTGGAGATAAACATGGGATTAAGAAAAGTCGCATTAGCTTGCACTGTTTGTGGTTCACGTAACTACACAATCAGCGAGAACCCAAACCGCACAGAACGTCTAGAAGTTAAAAAGTTCTGTAAGCACTGTGGAAAACACACGTTACATAAAGAAACAAGATAAGCTGGAGGAACAAATGAAACTATTTAAATTTTTTGGTAGTGTCAATAAAGAAATGAAATTAGTTGTTTGGCCTACATTTAAAGAAAACAGACGTGATACATGGACTGTTATCGCTACATCACTAATGTATGCAATCTTCTTTGCCGTAGTTGATTGGGGTCTAATTAAATTATTACAAACCTTTATCATGGGTAAATAGATTGTAAGAATGTCAAAAATTTGCTATGATATTAGCAATCAGAAAAACTTCGACTGTGGTTCGGAGTTTTTTTATTTTGAATTTTGGAGGAAATTATGGCTGAAGCTGGCGAAAAACAATGGTATGTTTTGCATACCTATTCAGGATATGAAAATAAAGTTAAGGAAAATCTAGAATCACGTGCTCAATCAATGGGTATGGAAGATTACATTTTCCAAGCAGTTGTTCCTGAAGAAGAAGAAACAAAAATGAAAAACGGTAAAGAAAAGAAAGAAATGGAAAAAACTTTCCCTGGTTACGTTTTAGTACAAATGGTTATGAGTGATGAGTCATGGTTTATCGTTCGTAATACACCAGGCGTTACTGGATTTGTCGGCAGTCACGGTTCAGGTAGTAAGCCTGCACCACTATTACCCGAGGAAATTGATAGCATCATGAAGCAATATGGCATGAATGCTAATAAGCCATCTGACTTTGAAGTTGGCGAAACAGTTAACATCACTGATGGTGCCTTTTCAGATACAACTGGTAAGATCACAGAAATCGATGATGAACACAGAAAACTTAAAGTTGACGTTGATATGTTTGGTCGTATGACTTCAGCTGAACTTGATTTCACATCAGTTGAAAAACAAAAATAGTTATTGAAAAGACTAGTAGGCCGTGCTACTATATAACGGTATGTTTTTGACACATACATGTGGGAGAGAAAATTTTTATTCTCATCATGACCACATCACGGAACAAGGAGGTATGCACCGTGGCTAAAAAAGTTGCTAACGTAGTAAAATTACAAATCCCTGCTGGACAGGCTACTCCAGCTCCTCCAGTTGGTCCTGCACTAGGACAAGCTGGTATTAACATTGTTGCCTTTACAAAGGACTTCAATGCACGTACACAAGATCAAAAGGGTATGATTATCCCTGTTGTTATCTCAGTATACGAAGACCGTTCATTCGATTTCGTTACTAAGACACCACCAGCTGCAGTTCTATTGAAGAAAGCTGCTGGCGTTGAAAAGGGCTCTGGCGAACCTAACACAAACAAGGTTGCCACAGTTACTGAAGACCAAGTTCGCGAAATTGCTGAAACCAAAATGAAAGACCTAAATGCTGCAGACGTTGATGCTGCAATGCGTATGGTTGCTGGTACTGCAAGAAGTATGGGCTTTGAAGTAAAGTAAAAGACTAGATTGAGCAGTTTACAAAGAATGTGAAAACATTCTTAACAAGTGGGAGGGGAAAACCCCGTAAGACCACAAAGCAAGGAGGAACTTAGCATGGCTAAGCATGGAAAAAAATATACAGAAGCATTAAAACAAGTAGATAAAAACAAAAGTTATACTGCTGAAGAAGCTGTAGAACTATTGAAGAAAGTTGACTACGCTAAATTCGATGCAACTGTTGAAGTTGCTATCAATTTGGATGTTGATCCTAAACAAGCTGATCAACAAATTCGTGGTGCTATTGTACTACCTAACGGTACAGGTAAAACTCAAAAGGTTATCGTCTTCGCTGAAGGACAACAAGCTAAGGATGCAGAAGCAGCCGGCGCTGATATCGTTGGTTCAGACGACCTTGTAGAAAAGATTCAAGACGGCTGGTTAGACTTTGATGTTGCCGTTGCTACACCACCTATGATGGCCAAAGTTGGTCGTTTGGGTCGTGTTCTTGGACCTAAAGGTTTGATGCCTAACCCTAAGACAGGTACAGTTACAATGGATGTTACAAAGGCTGTTAATGATATTAAAGCCGGACAAGTTACATACCGTGTAGATTCAAATGGTCTTATCCACGCACCAATCGGTAAGATGTCATTTGATACAAACAAGTTAGTAGAAAACTTCAGTTCATTCTACGACACAATTGCTAAAGCACGTCCTGCATCATTGAAGGGTAACTATATTGTCAGTGTAAACATGACATCTACATTTGGACCTGGTCTAAAGATCAACGCTTAATAAGTGTTGACTAATTACCAAAATAATGATAAATTATCATAGTTGATTTCTACCGAAGACTCAGGTGATGAAAGTCTTAATATCCTGCCGAGGCCAGAAGATTATTTCACTTAATCTCTGTGTCCTTAGGGCACAGAGATTTTATTTTTAGCCGAATTTGTAGAAGATTAACTAAAAAATTGTGGAGGTGAAACGTAATAATGAAGCAAGAAGTATTAGCACAAAAACAAGCAGAAGTAGATGAAATTGCTAAGCAACTTACAGGCGCAAAATCAGTAATCGTTGTTGATTACTTAGGTCTAACAGTTGAACAAGCAACTGAAATGCGTGCTGAATTACGTGAACAAAATGCTACTATGCAAGTTGTTAAGAATACAATCTTGAGACGTGCAGCTGAAAAAGCTGGTGTTGAAGGTCTAGAGAAGTTCTTCGTTGGACCTACAGCTATCGCTTATTCTGAAGAAGATCCTGTTGGACCTGCTAAGATTGCTGCTAAGTTTGCCAAAGATGTTGACGCCGTTGAAATCAAGGGTGGAATCATCGAAGGTAAAGCTGCATCTCTTGACGAAATTCAAGAATTAGCTACATTACCAGACAGAGATGGCATGCTATCAATGTTGGTATCTGTATTACAAGCTCCTGTACGTGACTTTGCTATGGTTGTTAAAGCACTCGCAGACAAAGAAGACGACGGACAAGAAGCTTAATTAACTAAAAAAACTCATAATATTTGGAGGATACAATAATGGCTTTAGATACACAAAAGATTATCGATGATTTAAAAGATGCTTCAATTCTAGAACTTAACGACCTTGTTAAGGCTATTGAAGACGAATTTGACGTTAAGGCTGCTGCTCCAGTTGCTGCTGCCGGTGCTGCTGGTGGCGACGCTGCTGCAGAAAAGGACTCATTTGACGTTGAACTTACAGAAGCAGGTCAAGAAAAGGTTAAGGTTATCAAGGAAGTTCGTGGTATCACAGGACTTGGCTTGAAGGACTCAAAGGACCTTGTTGATGGTGCTCCTAAGGTTATCAAGGAAGGCGTTGCTAAGGCTGACGCTGACGACATGAAGGCTAAACTAGAAGCTGTTGGTGCAACAGTTACATTGAAGTAATACACTTTATGTTAAAATTAATCCTCGTAAGAGGATTTTTTTTTATCCAAAAAAGGAAGGATGAAACCTATGGCTAATCAATATTTTGAAAATACTCCTAGTGTGGAGCATGAAGTTAAGAATTTCAATTTTACTTTGCGCAAACATAATTTGGATTTTATGTCTGACAGTGGGGTTTTTTCTAGACAAACGATTGATTACGGTTCGCGAGTATTAATTGAAGCAATTGATTTCCAGAACATTCCTAATGGCAATATCTTAGACGTTGGCTGTGGCTACGGTCCGATCGGTTTGGCTTTGGCTAAAGAACAGACAAAACGTGACGTAACTATGGTTGATGTTAATCTAAGAGCATTAGATTTGGCTAAGAAAAATGCCGACAACAATCAAATTAAAAATGTTGAGATCTTTGAATCAGATACTTACGATAAGGTATCAGGCAAGTATGCATTGATCGTTTCCAATCCACCAGTTCGTGCTGGTAAAAAAGTTGTCAATTCAATTTTAGCTGACTCAAAGGATTATCTCGAACCAAATGGTGAATTATGGATCGTCTTGCAAAAGAAACAAGGTGCTCCTTCAGCTAAAAAACTAATGGATGCAACTTTTGGCAACGTTGAAGTGGTTACACGTGATAAAGGATATTATATTTTGAAAAGTAAATTGATTTAAATTACTCCTGAATATGGTATATTCATGTTGGAGGCGTTTACTTATGAAGAAAAAAATCGTAATTGGAATTATTATTTCTGCAATTTCTGCAGGTACAATTTTAACGGTATCATCTGTAATTCATCTTTTGAAAAATAAGACGGTTCAAAAAGATCGTGCGAAATTAGAAGAGTATGTTGATAAATATCTTCACGGTAACGAAAAATTAATGGCTTTTGTCGGTACATTATCCGATGATCAAGTACGTGAATTGATTGATATCTTGGAAACTTTGAAAAAAGAACAGGAACAATTAAAACTCAAAGCACCAGTATTTCCCAAATATTTAGAAAAGAAAGTAACTAATTTAATCGGTTAAAAATGATATTTTCAGAAGATAAAATAAATGAGTACATGGATTTAGCATTAGAGGAAGCAAAAAAAGCTGAATCAAGAAGAGAAGTTCCGATTGGTTGTGTCATAGTGGACAACCAAACCGGAGAAGTGATTGCTAGTGGTTCAAATGAACGCGAAGAAACCCAAAATGCGATTAAGCATGCGGAAATCATTGCAATTGAAGCGGCCTGTGCAAAAGTTGGTAGTTGGCGTTTGGAACACACGAGTTTGTTTGTCACGCTGGAACCTTGTCCAATGTGTGCGGGTGCTATCATCAACAGTCGTATCGAAGAAGTTATTTATGGTGCCAAGGATCCTAAAGCAGGGTCAGTTGGTTCTATCAATAATTTGTTGGCTGAGACCCGCTACAATCACCAACCAGAAGTGCTGAGTGGGGTCAAAGACCAAGAGGCAGCTGACTTACTTCGCAATTTCTTTCGAGAAATTCGTCGCAAAAAGTAGAAAAAATTTGTAATTTATAGTATCATAGTTATTGCCGTAAGGCCTTAGGGCAATGGTGCTCTTGTGAATCGTGTCAGGTTCGGAAGAAAGCAGCACTAAGTAAGGTGTACCATGTGCCTTTTGTTATGTATATTAGCCTCCTAATCTATTCCGGATTAGGAGTTTTTTTGTGTTAAAATTTACATATCAGATTTTTTTGAAGGAGAAAAAATGGCATATCAAGCACTTTATCGAGTTTGGCGTCCCCAAACTTTTTCTGACGTAATTGGCCAAGATGTCATTACTCAGACCCTGAGAAATGCGGTGGCTAGCAATATGACTAGTCATGCGTATTTATTCAGTGGGCCACGTGGTACTGGAAAGACATCCTGTGCAAAGATTTTAGCTAAGGCAGTCAATTGTCTTAACCCCCAAGATGGCGAACCTTGTAATGAATGTGAAATTTGTTTGGCAGCAAATGAAAATCGTTTAAATGATGTGATTGAAATTGATGCCGCCTCAAACAATGGTGTCGAAGAGATCCGTGACATTCGTGACAAAGTTAAATACGCTCCAACTGAAGCCAAATATAAAGTTTATATCATTGATGAAGTTCATATGCTTTCTCAAGGTGCATTCAATGCCTTACTGAAAACATTGGAAGAACCACCAGCAAATGTTATGTTTATTTTGGCAACAACCGAACCGCAAAAGATTCCCGCAACAATTATTTCTAGAACGCAAAGTTTTAATTTCAGAAGAATCTCTAAACAAGATATCCTGAAACGAATGACTTTTATTTTAAATGATAAGAATATTAAGTATGACGAAGAAGGATTGGACATTATCGCTGCTTCTGCTGAAGGTGGAATGCGTGATGCTTTGAGTATTTTGGACCAGGCTTTGTCATATGGCGATGATGAATTAACGCTTAAAAATGCCCAAGAAGTAACCGGCGCTTTGAGCAATGAACAGATTGTTTCTTATATGACGGCTATCGCTGAAAATAAGCCTGCTCAAGCTTTGACGAGTTTGTATCAAATCTTAGAGAGTGGTCGTTCAGCTTTACGATTTACAGAGATGATCATTCGAGTTTGTCGTAATTTGATTTTGTATAATTCCAATTCTGATTTATCTAATCAGATGGATAGTTCAGTCATGACCAAAGAATTGTTGGCAATTGCGGATAAATTTGACAATGACCGCTTGTTTTATATCGTTGATCAAGTTAGTGCAACCCAAAAGAATCTTAAAAATTCCAATCAAACTGATATTTATATGGAAATTTTGACAGTTAAGATTTCTGAGCCTAAGGTAGCTAAAACTAGTGCTCCAGAAGCAGAAGCGCCAGTTGAAAATGAAGTCATCGATAAATTGCGTGATGAAGTTTCTCACCTACAAAATGAGGTCAAAGATTTGTCTAGTGGGGCAGTCGTTCAAAAGAGCAGTTCAAAGCCTAAGCCTCATCATCGTGCCAACAACAATACTCGTTTGAACAAGACAGCAATTTATAAAGTTCTCGGCAGTGCTACTAAGAATGATTTGGCAGCGGCTAGAGATATGTGGCCCGAACTAATGAGTATGCTTTCAATTTCACAACGTGCTATGATGAGAGTCGCACAACCAGTTGCTGCATCTTCAGAAGGTATCGTAGTCGCTTTTGATTACGCTATGTGGTTCGAACAAGTTCAAGATGATAGTGACTTTTTGCAGTCTTTGACCGACAATGCTAGTAGGTTGTTGAAAAAAGATTGTCAAATAGTTCTCGTGCCTAAGGTCGACTGGCCTAAAATAAGAAAAGAATATATTGATAATAATATTGATTCAACCAAGAAAAACACGGTAAAATCTAATAAAGAAACTAAAAAAACTGATCCCACCGTTGATGAAGCATTAAAATTATTTGGTGACGATATAGTTGATGTAAAAAATGACTAGGAGGAATTATTATGAGTAAAGGAATGCCAAATATGGGTGGAATGGGTGGCAACATGGCCAATATCATGCGCCAAGCCCAAAAGATGCAAAAAGAAGTTCAAGCTACAACTGAAGAACTTAATAAGACAGAATACACTGGTAAATCAGTCGATGATTTTGTTGTAGTTAAAGTTACTGGTGACAAGAAGATTGCTGATATGACAATCAGCGACAAGATTATCGATCCAGATGATCCAGATACATTGCAAGATATGTTGATCGATGCTTTGAACAATGCTTTCAAGGCTGTTGATGATGACAAGCAAGCAAAATTAGGTAAATACACAAACGGGTTGATGTAATGAAATATCCAGAACCAATTTCGAAATTAATCGATAGCTATATGATGTTACCGGGTATTGGTCGCAAGACTGCTACTCGAATGGCATTTTTCACACTTGGTATGGACAAAGACCAAGTTAAAGAATTTGCTGATAATTTAATTTCCGCTAAAACAGATTTAAAGAAATGTAAGATTTGTGGAAATATTACCACTGAGGATATTTGTCCAATTTGTAGTGATAAGAGTCGTGATCAATCAACTATTTTAGTCGTCGAACAAGCTAAAGACATCATGTCCTTAGATGATATGAACGGCTATAACGGGTTGTATCACGTCCTAGGAGGGGTCTTATCGCCAGTTGATGGAGTTGGCCCAGAAGATTTGAATATTAAGATGTTGCTTAATCGTTTGAAGCAAAATCAAAGCGTTAAAGAATTGATTATTGCTACAAATGCAACCCCAGAAGGGGAAGCAACCGCTCAATATTTAGCCAAATTAGTTAAGCCAGCTGGAATAAAAGTAACTAGACTGGCACATGGTTTAGCAGTCGGATCAGACATTGAATATGCCGATGAAATGACGTTAAAGAGTGCTGTTCTAGGTCGCAGGGAGATTTAACATGTTTGGTAGAAAGAAAATGTCTGTCCAAAAAATGGAAGACGATCGCCTCTTAGATAATATTCACCAGATTCAAAGACGAATCGGGAATACCCAAAGAATGATTAATAATTCAGTGGATGTAGACGATACGACAAGAATTCATTTGAAATTAGATCAATTGAAGTATCAATTTTTGTATTTAGAAGCTAGAAGAAGAAAGGCCCAAGCTAAGGCTACGACCAATATTATTTTTGGTGAAGAAGATACTTTCTTGAAGCAACCTAGTCGAGCTGAAAAGCACTGGTAGTAGTGTTTTTAACTGCCGTCCTCCATAGCAAAGAAAATTTGGCTGGAACGTAGTGGGCACGATTTTGAACTTTTGCATAAATCAAGTGCGCAAAATCTCAAAACTCGGCCTTATTCTAAGCAACAAGTTGCTAAGAATAATTTCACTACTGAGCCAATTTTCTTTGCTATTCCGGACTAGATAGTAGCTTTATAATTTAATAGAAAAAATAAATAGCATTCATATTATTAGAATGTAGTTCTTCTGAATAGAACTACATTCTATATATGAATGCTATTTTTGACTTCGATTTATTTTTAATCAAAACCAAATAACAACTTGCCATGAGTTTCATTTATTTCGTTTTTCAAGTAAAATAGTAGTAATCATTTAAAAGGGGTTATATAATGTCAGGAATATTTATATCATTTGAAGGACCAGATGGAGCGGGCAAAACGACTGCACTTGAGAAGCTATTGCCACTTTTGAAGGAAAGAACTGATAAAGAAGTCGTTCTTTCTCGAGAACCCGGCGGCAGTATCATTGCTGAAAAAATCCGAAAAATTATTTTGGATATTCATGATGAAGAAATGGACCCTAGAACTGAAGCTCTATTGTACGCAGCGGCTAGACGTCAGCATTTAGTTGATGCTGTTTTGCCAGCTTTAGACGAAGGCAAGGTTATGTTGAGTGATCGTTTCGTTGATAGTTCAATTGCTTACCAAGGTGGCGGTCGTCAAATTGGTACCAAAGAAGTTACTGAGATCAATGATTTTGCTATCGATGGCCATTTGCCTGATTTGACAATTTACTTTGACGTGACGCCAGATGTTGGTCTTAGTCGAATTAGAAAAGACCACGAAGGTGCAATGGATCGTTTGGAGAAGGAAGCTTTGTCATTCCATCAACGTGTTTATGATTCATACATGGAGATCGTTAAGAATAATCCAGATCGAATCAAAACTATCGACGCTGCCCAACCTGTGGAAAAAGTCGTTGCTGATGCTTTAGATGTTATAATCAAGAGATTTCCCGATGTTTTTAATGGAGGAAAATAAATTATGAAATTAATTGTTGCAATTGTCCAAGATAAAGATAGCCAACACTTAGAAGCTAACTTAGTGAAAAACAATTTTCGTGCTACTAAATTGCCATCAACTGGTGGTTTTTTGAAAGCCGGAAACTGTACCTTCTTAATCGGTGTTGAAGAGGAAAAAGTTGACGATGTATTAGCTGTTATCAAGAAAACTAGTCATACTCGCTCACAATACGTTACACCAACATTCTTGATGCCAGAGGCTGCTTCAAGCATGGCTGATCCAGTTGAAGTTCAAGTCGGTGGTGCAACTTGCTTCATTTTACCGGTGGATAAATTCGTGAGATTTTAATAATGGAAAGTTTAGTAAAAGAACAACCGCGCGTAGTTCATGAGTTTCAAAAAATTATTTCTTCCAATATGTTGTCGCACGCGTATTTGATCGATAGTGCTTCATCAAAAGTCAGACAACAAATGGCAATTTGGTTAGCGCAAAGCCAATTTTGTGATAACTTAGTAGATGGAGCACCTGACCAAACGTGTCAAAAATGTCAGACGATTGCTTTAGGCGATAATCCTGACGTTTTAGAAATCAAGACTGATAAAAGAAGTATCGGTGTTGATGACGTTAAGTTTTTCAAAAAAGAAGCTAATATGGCCGCTACTCAAGGGAAACGTCGAATCCTGATTATTGATGAAGCAGAGAAGATGACCGTCCAGGCTGCTAATAACTTGTTGAAAACAATTGAAGAACCAGAAGGTAATTTGATGATTATTTTGTTGGCTGAATCTGCTAAACAGTTGTTGCCAACGATTCAATCACGTGTGCAAATTTTTCATCTTTCTAATCAAAGTAATGAAGATGAAATTGCAGCGTTAGTTAACTTAGGATTTAAAGAAGAACAAGCCAAACGTGCTTTAAGAGTCACTGATATTAAATACTTAGAGACTATTGACGGTGAAAAATTTCAAGCATATACCACAGTTATAACGAGTTGGTTGAAAGAAATTAATAAACAAAAAATAAATTCATTTGTGGATATACAGACTGACGTTATGCCGTTAGTAGAGAATAAGGATCAACAACATTTGTTTTTCGACATGTTGAATCAAATTTTTAGTGATATATTATCAATAAGGTACAATTTAGAAAAATCGACATTAACATCTGTGGATATCTTGTCAAATAAGAGTATTAAACGAGTTATCCAAATGTCAGATGATTTATTCACAGCACAACAAATGTGGAAAAGTAATGTTTCGTTTCAAGCTATTTTAGAAGATTTGTCATTAAAATTTGTGGATTAGTAGGTGAAATCATGGCAGAGAAAGATTTATATGATGAATTTGAGACAATCACAGATCAACTAAATGATATAAGTAAAAAAGTTTCTTTGCTTAAAGAAGAATTGTCAAAGACTCTAGAAGAAAAAGAAGAGTTAAAGATTGAAAACAAAAATCTTCGCAAGCATTTAGAAAAGATGGGTTATGAAGATAAGGATTTTAATGGTAATAAATTATCCTATTCACGATTAAATTTGGAAAGTTTATATCGCAAAGGATTTCATGTTTGCCAACAATTTTATGGAACTCATCGTAAGGACAAAGAAGAATGTATCTTCTGTACTAATGTCCTTTATGGAAGTAATAAGAAGAGTAAGAAAAAAGCAATTAAGAACAGATAAGGGGAGCTATTTGAATGAAGGAACAAAGAAGTTTTGTTGATAATTCGAAGGGCTGCCTTTTTTTAGTGCCAACACCAATTGGTAATTTAGAAGACATGACTTTTCGAGCTGTTAACACGTTAAAAGACGTCGATTTAGTTGCTGCTGAAGATACGCGTAATACCAAAAATTTATTAAATCATTTTGAAATACCAACAGAATTAATAAGTTTTCATGAACATAATACTGCTCAACGTATTCCAGAATTAATAGAAAAAATGAATCAAGGACTAAAAATAGCTCAAGTAAGTGATGCTGGGGCACCATCAATTAGTGATCCCGGTAAGGAATTAGTTAAAGCTGCTATCAAAGAAGAGATTCCTGTCGTACCATTGCCAGGAGCGACTGCTTCAGTTACAGCTTTAATTGCTTCAGGAATCAACCCACAACCATTTTATTTCTACGGATTCTTACCCCGAAAAGGTAAAGAAAGAACTCAAGCTTTAAATAATTTGGCTAATCGTGAAGAGACAACGATTGTTTACGAGTCACCTTATCGAGTAAAAAAAACCATTCAAGATTTGATTGACAATTTTGGTGGTGACAGACAAATCACTTTAGCTCGTGAATTAACGAAGATTCATGAAGCCTTTCTGCGTGGCAGTTTGGATCAAGTAGCTGCTTATTATGAGGAAAATGACCCTAAAGGCGAATACGTCTTGATTATTGCAGGTAAGCCTGAAGAGGTCGCTCAAGTTGAGTCTGACGACGATTTAGTAAGCTCAGTCGATAAATTGATAGCACAGGGATTAAAACCTAACAAAGCTATCAAAGAAGTGGCTTCACAAAATGGTTTAAAGAAACAAGAAGTTTATAATTTGTATCATGGAATTGGAGAAGAATAATCGTGACTGAAAAAAGAACCTTTTCAATCGAGATGGAAGTACCTTATTATTTCGTCAACTTTACCGGCGACATGCGTTTGTCAGCTCTAGTCGATGTGATGTTGTTGACGTCAGAAAAGCAGTTGCATCAAGCAGATATCGATAGTAGTGAAATGGTAAAGAATAACGGCTTAGGTTGGGTCGTGGTTCAATATCACATGGATATTGATAAGATGCCAAGACTTGGTCAAAAAATTAAAGTCACGACTCAAGCAACAAGTTTCAATAAGTATTTCTTCTATCGTGATTTTTGGATCGATGACGAAGAAGGCAACCGCATGGTCAGTGCAACGAGTGCCTTTGTCTTGATTGATATCAAACAACGTAAGATTGTCAGTGCAGCTGATAGATTGGATGATTTGTTTGGAGCAGTTGAAACTACCAAACTTAAACGTTTCAATCGGGTCAAAGTACCGGATGACTTTGATTTCCAACAAGCCCAACATATCGGTTACTACAATATCGATGTTAATAAACATGTTAATAATTCATATTATTTTGATTGGATGGTTGATACCTTAGATATCGATTTTATCGGTAGTCATCAATTGACTAGCATGGATATTAAGTACGACAAAGAACTCAATACGGAAAGCCAACCAGTCGCATATGCTAAACTAGATAATACGAACAATAAATCTATTCATTGGATAAAGAACGGTGACGTGCTGAACGTTATTGCTCAGTTTGAATGGAGAAATAAGTAAAATGCAAACAAAATACTTGTTTACAGAAAAAATAGTGCTATGATAGACGAGTACTAAAAAATTTGGAGTAGGATTCAAGGCGTTAAGTGCTGGTGGAACGGAATGTGAACACCGGACAAAGAGTTATCTCGCGATCTTGTTTCCGCATTCGCCACTTTATATACGTCTTAAGCCTATATCTGGTGGCAGCTCCGTCTAGGAGATGTCGATTATGAACAGTAGAAGTACAGTAATAAGCGTGCAAGAAGTCACTTGGATGGCATTGTTGATCGCAATGCAGATGGTGTTATCAAAGCTTTCCGTCGGGAGCAACACCTTGAAAGTCGGCTTTAGTTTCATTGCAATAGGATTATTAGGTTATTATTTTGGACCAGTGAAAGCTGCCATGGCAAACGTTTTAGCTGATGTTATCAGTAACGTTGTAATGCCATCGAGTGGTGGATTCTTCCTAGGATTCACTTTCTCAGCTTTAGTCGCTGGCGCAATTTATGGTTACATGCTTTACAACCATAAAGTAACAGTTTGGAGAAGTTTAGTAACAGTGCTTTTGATTACAGTAGTTGTCAATACTGGATTGAACACGATATGGATTCACATGATGACAAACGTTCCATATTCAGCATTGTTGATTACCAGACTACCAAAGGAAGCATTCAGTTTGGTTTACCAGACAGGGCTTTTGTATATCGTCCTTAAGTGGATTGATAATTCGAAATTTAATAAAATCGGCCAATAAGCGGTCGGTTTTTTTTTATCCCAAATTCTGTGTTAAAATAAATTCTATTAAGAATGAGGGATTAACATGAAAATATTAGCATTTGATACATCTAATAAACCACTTTCTGTCGCTGTAGTTAGTGATGGCAAGGTTTTAGCACAGATGGAATCCACTGAAAAAAAGACACACAGTGTAACACTTTTACCAGATATCCAAGCTTGTCTAAAAAAGGCTGGTTTGACTGCACAAGATTTAGATTTGATTGCAGTGGCTAAAGGTCCAGGCTCATATACAGGGGTAAGAATTGCCGTGACAGTAGCCAAAGTTTTGGCTGATACCTTGAATAAGAAATTAGTTGGAGTTTCCAGCTTGAAATTATTGGCAGCTAACGGGGATAAAGCACACATCCTAGTGCCATTGATGGATGCTAGAAATGACAATGCTTTTGCTGGAGTTTACCAAGTTAATCGGGATGATTTGAGAAATATTATTGAAGATCACCATACTTCAATGGCTAAGTTGTTTGAGTCATTACAAGATTACAATCAAGATCAACTTGAATTTATCAACGCAACGCCAAGATTACAGGAATTAATTCAAAATCAATTTCCCAAAGCAAAAATTATTATGAGTGAAAATTCATTGCCAGATGCATCCAAGTTAGCTCAGTTAGCTGAAAATACAAAACCTGTTGAAAATATCGACGATTTTGTACCAACTTACTTACGTTTAACTCAAGCTGAACACGATTGGTATGCTAAGGGACATAAGGACGACGGCAATGTTTCCTATGTTGAAGAAGTTTAAGAGTTTTTTTACTAGTAATAAAACTCCGAAATTTGATTTTGAAGAGAAGGTAGTGACGGTTGAAGATCAGAAGTTTGTTTTGAGAAAAGCAGTTCAAACTGACGATATTCAATATATGCAAATTCAAGAGACCATCTATCCCATTCCGGTTCCATGGCCTATCGATATTGTAAAAATGGAGATCGACAACAAAAATGCCTTATATTTGTCACTTGTTCATCGAGAAAAAGTTGTGGCATTTATTGGTATTTCTTTGAGTGACAAGAGTGAATCGCACATTACTAATTTGGCAGTTCACGTTGATTATCAAAATATGGGTATTGGACATTTGTTGTTGAATCAAGCCTTTAGTTATTGTCGCCAGCGTAATTTTGAAAAAATGTCATTAGAAGTTGACGTTACTAATAAGCCAGCTTTGGCATTATATGAAGCTTTTGGTTTCAAGACTAAGACCGTTCATAAAAAGTATTATTTTAGAAATCATCACGACGCTTTGGAAATGATGGTTGATTTGTAAGGGAGATTACTGTGAAAAAAGATACATTAATAATGTCATTTGAAAGTAGCTGTGATGAAACTAGTGTCGCTGTTATTAAAAATGGTAAGGAAATATTATCAAATATAATTGCGACCCAAATTAAGAGTCACCAACGTTTCGGAGGCGTGGTACCAGAAGTTGCCAGTCGTCATCACGTTGAAGAAATCACTAAGTGTATCAATTTGGCTTTAGATGAAGCAAAAGTTAGCTATGAAGATTTGGACGCTGTGGCTGTTACTTATGGACCAGGTTTAGTCGGAGCTTTGTTGATTGGTATCATGGCTGCTAAGACAGTTGCCTTTGCCCATAATTTGCCATTGATCAAAGTTAACCACTTGGCAGGACACATCTATTCAGCCAATTTCGTGACTGAGTTGCAATATCCATTCATGTCCTTGTTGGTTTCTGGTGGACACACTGAATTAGTATTAGTTACAGCTCCCGGAGTTTTCAAGACTCTTGGTGATACTCGTGACGATGCTGTTGGAGAAGCTTATGACAAAATTGGTCGAGTTCTAGGAATCAACTATCCAGCAGGTAAAAAGGTTGACCAAATGGCCGCTGTTGGTAAAGATACCTTTGATTTTCCACGTGCCATGGTGCAAGAAGATAATTTGGACTTCAGTTTCAGTGGTTTGAAGAGTGCCTTCATTAATACCGTTCACCACGCTGACCAAATTCATGAAGAATTGAACAAAGATGACCTAGCTGCAAGTTTTCAAGGTGCCGTTTTGGATATCTTGAGTAACAAGACTTTCCGTGCTCTAAAGCAACATCCAGTTAAGCAATTGATTGTTGGTGGAGGAGTTTCAGCTAACCAAGGTTTGAGAAAACGTTTGGCAAAAGATATCAAAGACAAGAATTTGGATATGGAATTAGTCTTTCCACCATTGAGACTTTGTGGTGATAACGCCGCAATGATTGGTGCTATGGCTCAGATTCAATTTGATAAAGGCGACTTTGCGGAATTGGATTTGAACGCTGATCCTAGTTTAGATTTTGATATGGAATAATTTATAGGGATGCTATCGAAGTTTTTATCGATGGCATCTTTTTTTGTTTACGCCAATTTTGAAGAAAATATTGTGATATATTCTAATCAGCAATTTTTTTAATTAAGACTCAGAAGGGTGTAAAAATGACAGACAGGATCAGTTTAGGATTAGATATTGGTGTTGCCTCAGTTGGATTTAGTGTATTAGATATTGATAAAGGAAAGGTGATTGAATTAGGAGCTAGGTTGTTTAATGCGACCGTTGCCGCTGGAAACCAAGATCGTCGTGATATGCGCGGTTCCAGAAGATTATTGAATCGGAATAAACAACGTCGAAAAGACGTAAGTAAATTATTCCAAGAATATGGTTTATTAGACAATTTTGATAGGGATAACTTCCATACAGCATTTAATAATAATTGGAATCCTTATGAATTGCGTGTTAAAGGGTTGACTAAACAATTAAACAAGGAAGAATTAGCCGATAGTTTGTATCAAATTATTAAACGTCGAGGAATCAGCTACGCTTTAAAAGATGCTGATGCAAATGAAGATGGAACTGATTATTCATCAAGTTTAAAAATCAATAGTCAAGAATTAATTGAAAAGACTCCAGCCCAGATTCAATTACAACGTTTGAATGATTACGGCAAGGTTAGGGGTAAAGTGATTGTTGGAGACGATATTGATGACCAAAAAGTATTGCTGAATGTTTTTCCAACGAATGCTTATGAAAAAGAAGCAAGACAAATCATTGCCACTCAGCAACAATTTTATCCAGAGATTTTGACTGGTGAGTTTGTAAAAGAGTACTGTCAGATTTTGACAAGAAAAAGAGATTACTTTGTTGGACCTGGTAATGAGAAGTCTCGAACTGACTATGGGATTTATAAAACCGACGGTCGTACCTTGGATAATTTATTTGAGGAATTAATTGGTCACGATAAAATTTATCCAGATGAGTTAAGAGCTTCGGCGGCATCTTATACTGCACAATTATTCAACGTTTTGAATGATTTGAATAATTTGAGAATTTTGAGTTATGAAGATGGCAAATTAACTCAAATTGATAAAGAAAAGATAATTGCGGAAATTAAAAATAATACGACAGTAGTAAACATGTTGAACGTTATTAAAAAGGTTACAGGTTGTCAAAAGGATGATATTAAAGGATTTCGTCTTAACGAAAAAGATAAGCCTGAAATAAGTTCGATGCCTATATATCGTAAAGCTCATAAAGATTTTCTTAAAGTTGGTATTGATATCACTGATTGGCCGATAGATTTTATTGATCGTTTGAGTTTTATTTTGACGTTGAATACTGAGAATGGAGAAATCAGAAAACAAATTAACAAACGATTAGTTCCTGATTTTGATTTCCTGAATGATGACTTGGTTCAGTTGATTATTGATAATAAAGATAGTTTCGATATCAAGACTAATAACAAGTGGCATCGTTTCTCATTGAAGACTATGAATAAATTAATACCAACAATGATTGAGCGTCCGGTCGAACAAATGACTTTGTTGACGGAAATGGGTTTAATTAAAAAGGATACTAAGCGTTTTGAAGGTAATAAGTATTTGCCTTATAAAGAAATTGCCAATGATATCTTTAATCCAGTTGCTTCTAAATCTGTACGTGAGGCTTTGAAGATTGTTAATGCAGTATTGAAAAAGTACGGCCATATTGAATACATAGTTATTGAAATGCCACGTGATAAGAATTTGGATGAAGAACGAAAGCAAATTGCAGATTTTCAAAAGAAAAATAAAAAGATTAAAGATGCAGCATTCAATGCTTTTGTTAAAGCGGTTGGCAGCAAAAAGAATGTAAAGATTGCTCTTAGTAAAAATCGTAAACTTCAGATGGGAATTCGTCTGTGGCATCAACAACAAGGCATTGACCCCTATAATGGTGAAGAAATTAATGCAAATGATTTAATCAGTAATCCCGATAAATTTGAAATTGATCACATTATTCCACAATCTATTTCTTTTGATGATGGTATCAATAATAAGACATTGTGTTTTGCCTCAATGAATCAAGTTAAAGGACAAAAAACACCATATGAATTTTTGAATGAAGGTCATGGCCAAGGTTATGCTAAATTTAAGGCCATTGTTAGTAAGAATAAGAACTTTAGTAAAGCCAAACGGGATAATTATCTTTTTGAAGAAAATGTTAGTAACATTGAAACTAGAAAAAGATTCTTATCACGTAACTTAGTCGATACAAGATATTCTTCTCGAGTGGTACTTAATAGTTTGCAAGAATTTTTCCATGAAAAATCTGACGATACTAAAGTGACAGTTATTCGGGGTAAGTTCACATCTAATATGCGTAAACATTGGCATATTGATAAAACTCGTGATACGTTCCATCATCATGCTATTGATGCTTCAATTATTGCTGCTACACCATTCTTGAGAATGTGGAAAAAGGGAAGTACGATTTTCCCAACTAAGATCAATGAAACCTCAATTGATATCGAAACTGGCGAGATTTTAGACGATAAGAATTTCGATAAAGTGATGTATGAGGAACCATATAGTGGATTCATTTCCGAAATCATGAATGCTGATGATAGAATTAAATTCTCACATCAAGTTGATAAGAAGATGAATCGAAAAGTTAGTGATGCAACAATCTATTCCACACGAATTGGTAAATTGTCTAAGGATAAAAAAGACGCCGAGTATGTTGTGGCAAAAGTGAAAGATATTTATAGCGTCGATGGATATGAAAATTTCAAAAAAGTCTACAAAAAAGATAAAACTAAATTTTTGTTGTACAAGTATGATCCTAGGACTTTTTCTGAATTAGAGAAGATTGTAATTGACTATCCGGACAAAATTGAAAAAGTACAGACAAATGGCAAAATTAAGGCTGTAGATATTAGTCCGTTTGAGCTGTACCGAAGAGATAATGGGATGGTTAGGAAGTATTCAAAGAAAACTGGGCCAGCTATTAAACAACTTAAGTATCTTGACAAGAAATTAGGCTCACATATTGATATCACACCGAAAAATGCTAATAATAAACATGTTGTTTTACAGTCATTAAAGCCTTGGAGAACAGATGTTTATTTGAATCATGAAACTGGTGAATATGAAATTATGGGAATCAAATACTCTGATCTAAAATTCAATAAGAATGAGGGATACGGGATTAAGAAAGATAAGTATTTAAAAATCAAGAATATTGAAGGCGTATCAGAAAATTCTGAATTTATGTTCAGTCTGTATCGAAAAGATAGAATTAAGGTTCAAGATATGGAAACAAATGAATCAGTGGAATTGTTATTCTGGTCAAGGAATTTCTCTAATAAAAAGTACGCCGAATTAAAACCGATATCTCAAATAGATAATGATAAAGTCTTACCAATCTATGGAAGGGGAAGATTAATAAAAAGATTAATACCAAAAAATTGTAAGATTTGGAAGGTAAATACAAGTATTTTAGGTGATACATATTATCTTGAAAAAGAGTCAAATTATCCACAAAAAATTCTTGATTAATCATGATGGTATGGTATTATTTTTACTTGTAAGGGACGCCTTATGCGTATGTGCGCACATACGGTTAAAGTTTTACTGTTTTTAAATTCTTTAAGATCTACAAAAATAAGGATTTATTCCGAATTTACCACCTATTTTAAGTAATAGGTGGTTTTTTTTATAAAAAATTTGGAGGAATGTCTATGGCTTGGAGAATTGTTCATATCAAGGAAGGGGATGTTCTAAGACTTCGTTTAGATAATTTAGAAGTTTTGAAGCGAGATAATAAAGTCTTTATTCCGCTATCCGATATCACGATGGTAGTTTTGGAAGGTAATCGAACCATGTTGACGACCAAATTAATGTCACGGATGAGTCAGAGTAATGTTGGCTTGGTAATTTGTGATGATAAGTATTTGCCAGTAGGAATCTATTTGCCTTATGGACAGTACCATCACTACTCTAAAAGAGTGATTAAGCAATCTTCTTGGAGTGATGAACAAAAAGGAATCATTTGGCAAGAAGTTATAGGACAAAAGATGCATAATCAATTAGCTTTTGCCCAATACAGTGGTGTCGAAAACGAACGTTTAGAATTGATGGAGGATTTGATTGATGATTTGCAAGTTGGTGATACGACTAATCGTGAAGGACATGTAGCTAAAGTTTATTTTGATTCATTATATGGCAAAAGCTTTACTAGAAATGACGATTGTTTGATTAATGCAGCGATGAATTTTGGTTATGCAATACTCCGTTCTTGTATGGCTCGAATTGTGGTTGGCAATGGTTTGGTCACGATGCTTGGTATCTTTCATCGAAATGAGTTTAATAGTTTTAACTTAGTTGATGACTTAATGGAACCTTATCGACCGTTGATGGATTATTGGGTCAATGAAAACGTGCTAGATGATAAAGAATACTTGAGTTACGAATCGAGGTTGAAAATTATTGAATTTATGAATCAAAAAATCAGAATCAATAATAAGAAGATGACGATTAATAATTCGATGCAGGAGTACGTTCAAAGTTTCATCAGTGCTATTGACGAAACTGATCCTAGTTTAGTTATAAAGATTGGACTAAATAATTTTGTGGGAGAGGAAAGTTGAAATATCAAAATATGAGAATGTTATGTATGTTTGATTTACCTGTTGATACTCCGCAAGAACGTCGTCAATATCGTATTTTCCGTAAAGAACTATTGAGAAATGGTTTCACAATGTTGCAATATTCTGTCTATTATCGTGCGGTTCAAAATCGTGCTGCTGGTAAAAGATATGAAACGGCCATTAAAAGCTTTCTACCCGTACATGGAGAAGTGAGATTAGTTTCGGTCAGTGAGAAGCAATTCAATGATATGCAGATCTTAGTCGGTTCTAGAAGTAATCAGGAAACCATAGTCGGCAGTAAAGAGTTGGTGATCATATGATTTTAAATATTGAATTAGAAAATCAGAAGTTCCTGGAATTGAATTTTGAAAATGAAATTTATATTACTGGAGAAAATCGTCAAAAAATTTGGCAAGTTTTTCGTAGTTTGTATTATTATTTCAACAAAAATCCAAAACTGACAACTAATGTTTATGGAGAGAATAAAATTGAGATTACTTGTGATGATGAAGCTGTTTCAATAAAGAATACTTTGCCGTTTTTTATTCATAATCGAGAAAGTATTTATCAACAAATGCTTTATAAGAAGGACACGCTACTCTTTGATTTCTTGAATAGTTTTGAAAATGATTTAGAGATTGATCGTTCAATTGAGCAACTAAATGATGAGTTATTGAAGATAGAAATTTTGTTACAACAACATCTAGATAATTATTCTAATAATCTTCAAAGTGAATTTTTGAATTTTTCTTATGCGGATTTACTTAAAGCCAAGTTATTTATGGGTTATAAAGAAAACGGATTAGATTATCCATTGGAATTCATGGATACAGAATTATTATTAGATGAGTTTTTGAACTTTTTGAAGTTTCGATTGGAGAATACGGGGCTGCCAGTTTGGTTGATACTTTATAATCTAGATAGTTTTATTAGTTCTAAAGACATTGAGTCACTTTTAATTGAAGTTAAAAAGTTAGTAAGAGAATACGATCTAAAGTTAATTTATTTGGGAAATGATTTGAATAATGTACCGCTTGATGCTAGTGAAATGGATAATGTTGTAATATCTACCAATGAATTTCATCAGTTGTTACCAATTGACGAACTAATAAAGTCGATTCAGTTATATTATCCAAATGATTTGCAGTTATCAAAAGATGAAATTGCACATTCTTTAAAGAGAATTTTTTCTTTGATTGGAAGTACTGAAAAAGTTTTTATATCTAATCAAGATTTGGTATTATTAAAGGTAATGAATGAGATTTTAGGATATGAGACGTCATATGATTTAAGAACTCAATCGTTAACAGATGCAGAAGCCAAATTTTTGGAAGATTAATTGACGGATTAAAATTTTGAATTTGAGGTTTTTGTACCTTAAAGAATTTAAAAACAGTAAAACGGCAATCCTATCATAGTAAAATATTTAATTGTTTTTGTACCTTAAAGAATTTAAAAACAGTAAAACTAAATAAACAAGCGAATTGCTATGAAATCAGTTTTTGTACCTTAAAGAATTTAAAAACAGTAAAACAGTTTCACACCAATAATTAAGAGGTATCGAGTTTTTGTACCTTAAAGAATTTAAAAACAGTAAAACAAAAAATTGCGTGAGTATGGCCTCATTGAAAGTTTTTGTACCTTAAAGAATTTAAAAACAGTAAAACCCTACGTTTAGTTTTAAGATACGCAAAATTGTTTTTGTACCTTAAAGAATTTAAAAACAGTAAAACGTGTATCAATTCCGAATACGATCAAGTATGGTTTTTGTACCTTAAAGAATTTAAAAACAGTAAAACCCATGTTTTTGATTTTACCGGACTCATACCGTTTTTGTACCTTAAAGAATTTAAAAACAGTAAAACCCATGTTTTTGATTTTACCGGACTCATACCGTTTTTGTACCTTAAAGAATTTAAAAACTGTAAAACCTTGCACCCCGTTCAAATTTTTGAGTCAGTGTTTTTGTACCTTAAAGAATTTAAAAACAATAAAACCAAGGAAACTGGCGAAGTGTTGGTAGATAAGTTTTTGTACCTTAAAGGATCGTTTTTGTACCTTAAAAAATTAAAAAACAGTAAAATCAAAAGGCTCTTTGTCAAATCGTATTGATGAATGATTTTGAGCTCATTGAGCATCCTCATCGAGGATGCTCTTTTTCTATGCACAAATCAGTCTTATTCTTTTAATAAAGTGTTCAAGATTTCTAAAGCCATAAGAATTTCTTTTTAGTTTCTTTATCTTTCCAATGGTGCCCTCTAGAGGACCATTGGAATATGGCAATAAGCAACTATTTTTCACATAATTTATGTTTTTTCGTAACGTTGTAATGGCTGTATCCATTGCAGTCCCATTTCTTTTATATCCAGAAGTAGTTTCTTGAAGTAGATTTATGTCATGATATCTTATTGATCTTTGAATACTCTGATAAGTACCATAAGCTTCCTTGAAAATTGGTATTTCATCAGTAGCTATATCGATGACATTTTGAATAGTCGTAAATTCATTTATGCCGACAATAAATTTTATATGAGTATCGTCTACATCTTCCTCTGGAAGATGATATAGACGCCAATCAGATTTCATCGCTTTATATATACGAGATTTTTTATCAGGCAATTTTTTTAAAGAATTGATACGTACTTGATCCAAGGCTCTACTACAAAGTTGAACTATATGAAATCTATCTACGACAATGCGAGCATTGGGGAATATACGATGAACGACTAATTGATAGTTGGCATTTAAGTCGATTGATACGGTTTTTACGGCTTGTCGTTCCGATAAGCTGTAATTATTTATAAAGTGTTCAGTTATTGTTTTAGACAGTCTGTCATGTATCAATTCGACCAACCGATGCGTATCCGCATCGATGGCGATAAATGTAAAAATATTTTTTACGGATCTAAACTCATCAAAACAAAGATTTTCTGGCAAATGCGCACATCTATTAGGAATTTTGGTATTACTATATAAAATCCTACTTACAGTATTGGCTGAAATACCGATGACTTTAGCTATTGATGACAGAGTAAATGATTCTTTAGCCATGGAAAAGATTCTATTCTTAATCTGTTTGGTCATAGTATGATTTTTTATCAATAGATCACTGTGGGCACCGCAGGTGCTTCCACAGTTCCTACACAGGAATCGTTGCTTTCTTAGTACTAGGTGGTACTCGATACCATTAAAGCTAGCTAATCTTGCATTAGTGGTTCTTTTACCATTTTTAACTAGTGTATTCATTCCACATTGAGGGCACCTATGTAAAGAATAAGATAGTTCAGCATTCACCACTTTGATGTGTTTTATAACACCATGTTTTTTTATTTTGGAATCTTTTACTGAAACATTTTTTATATTATTGTCTTTTATGTCTAGCGCACATAGTATAGAATTGTCTTGGGACACCATTGTTCACTCCTGTTTGATTTGGTTTGGTCGCTTAAATCTTAACACGAGAACAGTGATGTTCTTTTTTTATTTCAAAGAGTATAAAAAAAACTGGTATTGATTGTTCATCAATACCAGAAAGTTTAGAACCAATCAAAAAAGACTAGATCAGGTGGAATCTAGTCTTTTTATTTTGAAAAAAATATCATTAAATCTAATAATATTATATATTTTTTAATTAATCTTAACTTTAACCATAAATACCTATTGCCCAAATTAATATTCTCGTTTATGATTATCTCAAAACTTTCCAAGGAAGAGGGATCACTATGAAGGCAATTTTGACAGTAATTGGTCATGATCACGTTGGTATCGTGGCTAAAGTTTCAAATAAGTTGGCTGAATTGAACGTTAATATTATTGATATTTCGCAAACTTTGATGCACGAGAATTTTACAATGATGATGATGGTAACACTCGATAACTCAACTCAATTTGACACGGTTCAAAAAGAGTTAGCTAGTCTTGGTCAAGAAACTGGTTTGGATATTCGCATTCAACGTCAAGAAATTTTCGATGCGATTCAAAAACTTTAGGAGGTCAATGATGGAAACTAATTCGATTTTAGAAACTATCCAGATGGTCTCTGAAGAAAAGCTGGATATTAGAACGATTACCATGGGAATTTCTCTGTTTGACTGTATCGACAGCGATGGTAAAAAGGCTCGTCAAAAAATCTACAACAAATTGACTACTAAAGCTAAGAATTTAGTCAAAGTAGCTAACCAAATTGAAGCTGAATATGGTATTCCCATCGTCAACAAACGTATTTCTGTAACGCCAATTTCTTTGATTGCGGCGGCTTCTGATGATAAGGATTACGTTGAATTTGCCAAAACTATGGATAAGGCAGCGACAGACTTAGGTGTTGACTTGATTGGTGGTTTCTCAGCACTCGTTCAAAAGGGTTATCAATCTGGTGATATCAAGTTGATCAATTCACTACCACAAGCTTTAACTGAAACTAGTCGTGTCTGTGGTTCTGTCAATGTTGGTTCGACTCGTTCCGGAATCAACTTGGATGCCGTTCAAAAGATGGGTACAGTCATCAAAGACCTTGCCAAAGTTGATCCAGTAAATTGTATGAGTTTAGTTGTTTTTGCCAATGCGGTTGAAGATAATCCATTTATGGCAGGAGCTTTCCACGGTGTTGGTGAAGCTGACTGTGTAATCAATGTTGGTATCAGTGGTCCCGGCGTTGTGAAGAATGCTTTGGAAAAAGTTAAGGGTCAACCGATCGATGTTGTTTCTGAAACTATCAAGAAGACGACTTTCAAAGTAACTAGAATGGGTCAATTCGTCGGTAATGTAGCTTCTAAGGCTTTAGGAGTACCTTTCGGTATCGTAGACTTGTCTCTAGCTCCAACGCCTAATGAAGGAGATTCTGTAGCCGAGATTCTTGAAGAAATCGGTTTGGAAAGTGTCGGAGCTCCGGGAACAACTGCCGCTTTGGCTTTGTTAAATGATGCAGTTAAAAAGGGTGGCGTCATGGCTTGCGAACACGTTGGCGGTTTGTCTGGTGCCTTCATCCCTGTTTCTGAAGATGCTGAAATGATTCGTGCCGTAACGGGTGGTCATTTGAACATCGAAAAACTCGAAGCAATGACAGCTGTTTGTTCAGTTGGTTTGGACATGATTGCTATCCCAGGTGACACGACTGCGGAAACTATCAGTGGTATGATTGCCGACGAAGCTGCTATTGGTGTTATCAACAATAAGACAACAGCGGTAAGAATTATTCCAGCTACTGGCAAAAGAGTCGGTGACGAAGTTGAATTTGGCGGCTTGTTTGGAAAAGCTCCCGTCATGGCAGTTAATACCAATTCACCAGCTGATTTCATTCATCGTGGTGGTCGAATTCCTGCACCAATTCATTCATTTAAAAATTAAGTTGAGAAATATCGGTCTAGTCACCGGTATTTTTTTATTGCCATAGATATTTTTTTAGAACTATAATGCAATTGTAGAGAATTATTTAATCAAATCACTTAAAAAAAATCACTAAGTATGGTACAAAATAGGGGAGGTGTATTAATGAAAACTAAAACTAAAGTTTCATACGTGGTTTTAAAGTATGACGATCAAACTGATGGTATTTACATGAATTCCAGCAGTAAAATAACACCAGGCTTTGGGCTACCAGAGTACGAGTATCACAGCCCGAATGACTCTTTGGCAGATATTGCCGATGACTTAGCACAACGCTTAAATTTCCCTTACTTCAAAATTGAAGCAAGTCACGTTTTTGTGCCTTTTTTGACCGTTTACAATGAAAATGAAACTAAGATTTACCATTACGTTGCCGTAGTATTTGAATCAATGCGCGATGAATTTTCATCCCGTCGAGATGAATCGTGGCATCGTGTGAAATTAGATCAAAAGACTCAGAAATGGTCCTTGCCTTTTGGAAATGGTCTAATTGATTCAAATGACTACCAATTTAAAAATTATGCGAAGAACGGCTATGCGGCTAATCCCAAATTGAACCCCGAGATCACTTTTTCAAATGTCATGCATTATGTTGAACAAGAAACATTGGATTTTCCAATTCTTGGTTTAATGTCAGGCGATAAGTTCACAATGAGACAAGTCTTGCATTATCAAGATTTGTTAGGCATTGAAACTTTAAAAGCAGGCAATAACATGACTTTTGAACATCAATATTCACAATCGATTCAGACAATTAAAGATGACCGGATGACCACGTCTTATCGCATTAAAAAAGAGTATTTACAAAAATAACGCTGAGAAATTAATCTCAACGTTATTTTTTTACTTGTATTTTTCTTCCAAACTGCTCATCCACAAGGCTAATAGACAGCCTAAGATAAAGAATCCGATACTTAAGATCCAATCCAGACCTGTAGCGCCAACGTAAGAAATACTTTCTGTCGAGTAAGGACTAGGGATTAAAATCAAAACAGTACTAGCTAAAACGATACCGAGAATAAAATGATAAACTCGGGAATGATGATGTTTGATCAGACTTTCCATAGCTTTTGAGAAGGTCAAAATAGAGATGATTCCACCAATAGCAATCGGAATGAAGACTAGTGGGTCAAAACTCTTGAAACCTTGTAGCATTGGCGTGTATAAACCTAAGATTATCAATAAGTTTGAAGGGCTCAATCCTGGTACCAAAACACCCAGAGCAATCAAAGCCCCAGCGATAATGAAGCCAAAGAAGTTAGCCGGGATAGTTCCAAAAATTTCACTCATGAAGAACAAGAACAGTCCACCACCAATAAACATTGAAAAGAACCAAATAATATCGATTTTGTCACGGTTAGTTCGGGAAGTAGACTCCTTGATCAAAGTAGGTAACGTCCCGATAATAGTTCCAGCAAATCCCCAAAGTACGATCATTTGATAATGAGCTAGTAAGTATTCTAAGGGTTTAGAAAGAACACCAATTCCGACAATACCACCGATACCAATTGGCAAGAAGTATAAGAAGTCTCGCTTGAAGTTTTGTCTAACGTGAGCCATGAAACTAAGCAATCTTTCATAAATTCCCATGATAGCAGCCAGCACGCCACCAGAAACCCCCGGCAAGATGAATCCCAAAGCAATAATGACACCTTTGAAAAATCTAATTAAAAAATTATCTCGTTTTATTGTTAGATACCTCGTTTTTTAATTTCGTTTAATCAAAGTTATCAAATTTCTAGGTAATAGGCAATAGAAATCGTTGGATGAAACATGCCGTCGTCCGCAAGAATCCTGTGGCTGGCTGGAACATGGCTGACACGATTTTGAGCTTTTGCATGGCCCCAAAGACGCAAAATCTCAAAACTCGGTCTTTACCTAAGCGATAAATCGCTAAGGAAAATTTAGCCATTGAGCCGCCACAGGATTCTTGCTACCGCCTAAATTTCACGTTCTATTTAGATAGAATCAGACACATACTATTTTGAATAGCTATTCTATTTCTTTGTAGTACTACATAAATAAAAAAAGAAGATACTATTAGAACTACAGCAGTGTACTGCAATTCTAGTAATATCTTCTATTAATTTTCTGAAGTCGTTTATATAAAGATAGAAATCACTATCTAGCCAGTACCGAACGGACGACGGAAAGAAAAAACATACTAACTATTAAAATCTTCCAATTCAATTGACTTTTTGGTCCATTCTTCCTCGATTTCATCTTGTTTAGCTTTATTCTCATCGAGTTCTTTTTGTAAATCGGCCAACTTACTGTAAGAAGTTAAGTTTTCATCTTTAGTCATTTCTTTTTGAATGGCCGCATTCTTTTCTTCTAATTCAGCAATTTGATTTTCTAAATCTTCAACTTGACGACGTAATTTACGCTCTTGTTTTTGTTGTTCTTTAGATTGTTGATACTCCATCTTCTTTTCACTAACTGAAGGAGTTGCTTTAGTTTCTTCAACAACTGGCTTGTCGGAAGTTTTTTCAACATAGTAGTCGTAATCACCAAGATAAATCTTACTACCATGTTCACCAATATCGACGATACGGTTAGCTAATGTGTTCAAAAGGTAACGGTCGTGGGATACGAAGAGAACTGTTCCTGGGAATTCCTTCAAGGCGTCTTCAAGAACTTCTTTACTGTCGATGTCCAAGTGGTTAGTGGGCTCATCCATGATTAGGAAGTTGTCGTGTTCCATAGATAATTTGGTCAAAGTCAAACGGGCTTTTTCACCACCGGATAAACCAGCAATAGGCTTTAGAACGTCATCGCCACTGAACAAGAAAGCTCCTAATTTCTTACGGATAATTTGTTCATCAAGTCTTGGGTATAGGTCCCAGATTTCGTGCAAGACGTCTTTTTTAGGATCGAGTCCTTTTAGATTCTGGTCATAGTAGCCGACTTGAACATTGGCACCAAATTGGGATGTTCCTTTGATCATTGGAATTTTTCCGAGAATTGATTTCAAGAAAGTTGACTTACCGATACCGTTAGGTCCGATGATACCAACACGTTCACCTTTTTTGACGTCCAAATTGATTGGTTCAGACATAATGTGGTCATCGTAGCCAATAGCAGCATCTTTGACCAAAAGTACGTCATTACCACTTTCTTTGTCAATCTCAAAAGAGAAGTGAACTGAACCTTGATCACTACCAGGACGATCCAAAACATCCATGTGTTCGAGTTTTTTACGACGACTTTGAGCCATCTTAGTAGTTGAAGCACGGACAATATTTTTTTGGATATATTCTTCGGTCCGTTTAATCTCGGCTTGTTGTTCTTCGTAATGTTTCCAAGCAACTTCTTGATTTTTCTTCTTTTCTTGCAAGTAGAAAGTATAGTTACCAGAGTAGTGGGTTGAAGAGTGTTGATTGATTTCAACAATTTCATTAACTACTTTGTCCAAGAAGTACTGATCATGAGAAACGATTACTAAAGCGCCCTTATAGCCTTTTAGATAGTTTTCTAACCATTCGACAGTGTTGATATCCAAATGGTTAGTTGGTTCATCCAATAGTAAAATATCGTGGTGTTCCAAAAGCATTTTAGCCATTGCCAAACGAGATCTTTCCCCACCAGATAGGGTTGAAATCTCATCTTGCCAAACATCTTCATCAAAGCCGAATCCTTTGAGGACACTTCTGATTTCTGATTGATAGCTATAGCCATTTTCTTGACGGAAGGTATTTTGGAGTTGATCGTATTGTTTCAAAATATCGTCATAGTTGTCGACATTCGGATTGGCCAATTTTTCTTCCAAAGCGCGCATCTTTTTTTCCTGAGCTTTGAGGTAATCAAAGACGTGCTCCAATTCATCGAAAATTTTATTGTCGTTATTTAATCCTGAATCCTGAGCTAAGTAGCCAATATTGGTATCTTTTTTGAGTGCAATATTGCCACTGTTATAGCTCTCCTGATCAGAGATGATTTTTAATAGGGTAGATTTTCCTACACCATTGCGACCAACGAGGCCGATGCGACTATTGTCTTGAATTTCGAAACTGACATTTGAAAAAAGTTTTTTAGTTCCAAAATTTTTGGTAATGTTTTGTGCTTGTAATAAAATCAAGTTGATTGCTCCTTTATCATATTCACAATTTTATCATTAATTAATAATTTATGTCTTTATAGGTTTAACGTGTTGCGTTTTTTGTGATTTTTATTTAGTATAAATGTTAGTGAAATGACACACATATGGTGGTAAATTATGACAAAAACAACAGTTCCAAACGCAACAATAAAGCGTTTACCAATTTATTATCGTTACTTCCAATTTCTCAAAGATGAGGGTACAAAAAAAATCTCCTCTGGTGAATTATCAGAAGGGGTTAAGATTGATAGTGCTACAATTAGACGTGACTTCTCATATCTAGGTGCACTTGGCAAGCGTGGTTATGGCTACGATGTAAACGATTTAGTAACGTTCTTTAAGAAGTTATTGAATCAAGACAAACGTACCAACGTCGCTTTAGTTGGAGTCGGTAATTTAGGTAACGCCTTACTAAATTATAACTTTTCTCGGACAAATAATGTTCGAATTGCGGCAGCTTTTGATATTAATAAAGAAATTGTCGGTACAGTTAAGAGTGGTGTTCCAGTTTACGATATTAGTGAACTAAAAGAACAACTTCACTTACAACAGATCGATGTCTGCATTTTGACAGTTTCTTCAAACGCTGCGCAAACGACAGCCGACTTGTTAGCTGATGCTGGAGTTCGTGGAATCTTGAACTTTACACCGGTCATCATCAACGTGCCAAGCAGTATTCGTGTGCACTATGTTGATTTGGCAAACGAATTGCAAACGTTGATCTTCTTCTTAGACCGTGACAAGTCAGCGACTGAAGAAATAGAATAAATTTTTGGGGGAATTTTTTTATGAGTGAACCATTATTTTTAAAACCCGTCTTTCATGAGAAACTCTGGGGTGGAAGAAAATTAGAAACAGAATTTGGTTACAACATTCCTGATGGAACAATTGGTGAATGCTGGGCAATTTCTGGACATCCACATGGTAAAGAACAAGTCGTAAATGGTGAATTTGCTGGTCAAATCTTTGCTGATCTATGGAATGACCACAAGGAATTATTCGGTAATCCTAAGGGCAAAGTATTTCCACTTCTAACTAAAATTTTGGATGCAAATGCTAGCCTATCAGTTCAAGTTCATCCTGACAATGAATATGCTGAAAAGCACGAACACGAACTAGGTAAAACAGAATGCTGGTACATCATTGATGCTGAACCAGGTTCATACTTGATTTACGGTCACAATGCTAAGAACAAGGCAGAACTTGACCAAATGATCGAATCAGGCGACTGGGATCACTTATTAAGAAAAGTTCCTGTTAAGAAAGGTGAATTCTACTACGTACCAAGTGGTACAGTTCACGCTTTGAACAAAGGTATCATGGTCTTAGAAACACAACAAAGTAGTGATACAACTTACCGTTTGTATGACTATGACCGTGTTGACAAGACTACTGGCAAGAAACGTGATCTTCACATCAAACAATCAGAAGACACAATCACAGTACCTCACAAAGATCCAAAACTAGACATTCAATCAAAAGAAGTTGGCAAGAACAAGTTTACAACCTTCGTTCAACCACCAATTTCACCATTCTTCTCAGTTTATCACTGGGAAATCAAAGAACCGGTTCAATTGCACCACCAAATTGGTAAGTACACATTGATCTCAGTTCTAAACGGTGAAGGTAAGATCACTGCTGATGGTAAAGACTATGACTTGAAGAAAGGTACACACTTGATTGTTCCTGCAACAATTAAAGAATGGACCTTGTCTGGTGATTTGGATATCATCGCTTCAGAATCTGGTGAAGACTAAACTAACTATTTTGAGGGATGTTACGCTGCCGTCGTCCGTTCGGTCCTGGAAAACGCTGGAACGCTGCCGACACAACTTGAAGCCAATTCCAAAATCGGGAATTGTCTCCAAGATTGGTCTTGTCCTAAGCAATAAATCGCTAAGGACAATTTGGCGGCTGAGCATTTTCCAGGACCTCGCTCTCGACTAGATTATGGTTTCTATCTTTATATAAATTGCTTCAGAAAATTAATAGAGGATATTGTTAGAATTACTGTATATTGCCGTATTCTAATGATGTCCTTTTTTGTTTTATTTATGTAAAGAATAAAGAAATAGAGCTGTTCTTTAGGGAGTATGTGTCTAATTCTATCTAAATAGAAATTGAAATCTAGTCGGTAGCGAAAATCCTGTGGCGGCTCAATAGCCAAATTATTCTAAGCAACTTGTTGCTTAGAATAAGGCCGAGTTTTGAGATTTTGCGCACTTGGTTTATGCAAAAGCTCAAAATTGCGTCGGCTATGTTCCAGCCAGCCACAGGATTTTTGCGGACGACGGCATCCTTAACTAAAAAAATAAATCCGTATATTTTTCTTCAAAAAATCTAAAATTAAACTAAAACTAGAACATTAAACTACTATTAAAATAAAATAGTTCGTCCTTAAAATCAAAATGAAAAAACTTTTAATTTGGAATCGCTAACATTTTCCATTTTGATAAAAAGTCTTCTATAATTAAAAATAAGCTTACTTAAAGGGGACTTAAAATTGCAAAAGCAAAAGTTTTTCCGGATAAGCTTAGGTTGGCAAATCATCATTGGTTTGATCCTAGGTATTATCTTGGGGCAGTTATTCTATCAGAATAAGGCTGCCATTCAAGTCATGCAAAACATTGGTACGATGTTTATTTCCATGATTCAAATGATTGTTTTACCAATCGTTATATCCTGTTTGACCGTTGGTATCGCCAATATGGGTGATATTAAGAAACTTGGTCGAATCGGATTAAAAACTTTAATCTATTTCGAAATTATGACAACAATAGCGATTATTATTGGTATTATCGTCGCTAATGTTACTCATCCCGGTACCTTTATCGATATTCATAGTCTAAAAGGTTCGGATATTAGTCAATATACTGCGACGGCTAAAACAGCCAAACATTCGGGTATTTGGTCAATCTTGATGAGTATCATTCCAACCAATATCTTTGCCTCGCTTGGAAAAGGCGATATGTTGCCAATTATCTTCTTCTCCGTATTGTTCGGATTAGGAACAGCTTCAATTGGCAAACAAGGTAAAGTTATCGTTGATGTTTTAAACGCTGTAGCTAACGTTATGTTCAAAGTAACCAACTGGGTTATGCGTTTAGCTCCAATTGGTGTCTGTGCTTTGATCGGTGTCACAGTTGGTGAAATGGGCTTTAATTCCCTTAAACCACTACTATTATTCATTGTGATTGCTTATGCAACAATGGCATTTTTCGTCTTTGTTGTTATGGCAGCTGTGGGACATTTGTTCCACGTTAAATTTTATGAAATGTTCAGAATTATTGAAAATGAAGTTACTTTAGCTTTCACGACTGCTAGTTCGGAAGCTGCTCTACCTAAGATGATGGAAAAAATGCAAGATTATGGTTCTTCTAAAGGAATCGTTTCGTTCGTTATTCCAACTGGTTATACTTTTAACCTTGATGGTTCAGCCATTTATCAATCATTGGCCGCTTTATTCTTGGCTCAAGCTTACAACATCAATTTAACTCTTGGGCAACAAATTACCCTTGTAGTAGTATTGATGTTAACATCTAAGGGGATGGCCGGAGTACCAGGTGCATCATTTGTCGTGCTACTAGCCACAGTTTCGACAATCGGTGTCCCAATGCAAGGCTTGACCTTCATCGCTGGTATTGACCGTCTCGTAGATATGGGACGTACTGCTGTTAACGTTGTTGGTAATTCACTAGCAACTGTTATCATTGCTAAGAGCGAGCATGAGTTCGATGAGGACAAGAGAGAGAAGTATGTCGCATCCTACAAGCGTGGAGACTAGATTTTCCATGTAGTAAGAAACAAACGATTTAAACACACGTAAATAGCCTACCGATAATTTTTATAATTACCGATAGGCTATTTTTTTAGGCAATACTCATGGTCAAAACAATGGCATTCATAATGATATGACTACCAGCGCTGACGTAAATATTTTTTGACTTGTAATAAATAAAAGCAAACCACAATCCCATTGCGACATAAACTAAGAATCTCGTATCTTGATGCATAAAAGCAAAGATAATAGCGGAAATAATTGCAGCAATATAGACGTTAGTAGGTTTGATCAAGTTGGCAAAGAACACTCTTCTGAAGATGATTTCTTCCATGATTGGAGCAGCAATCATTACATAAAGGAAATAGTAAGGATATTCTTTGACCATCAATAACAAACCAATCGTATTTTGCGAATTAGTGCTGGCATGGAAAACTAGTTGGTCTAAAAAGCCGATACCGAATTGAACAACGATGGCACCGATTGTACCTAAAATGATCCACTGTAAATCGTGATTGAGGTCAGATTTTTTTTCAAAAGCTAATGGACCACCTAATTTAACTAAGTAGATCATCACACCAGTTGCAATAAGTGAACCTAGTGTAATAGTGAGAAAATACGCTGAGCCCGTGATAGAGAGCATCGATAGGACTGTCCCTAACGATAACAATAGAATGTAGGTCAACAGCGTGAAGAACTGATTTTTTTGGTAAGACATGATTCCCTCCGAATTTTTTAAAGGTAAATACTTGCAACTTCACAATATAATGTTAATATAAAACTTGTGATTAGCACAAGAGATGTTTGAGTGCTAAAAAAGTTAAACAAACGTAGAATTACTATATTGGAGGTATTTAAATTGTTAAAACCACTTGGAGATAGAGTCATTGTAACAGTCGATAAAGAAGAAGAAAAGACAGTCGGTGGTATTGTTTTAGCTAACAATGCTAAAGAAAAGCCACAAACTGCTGAAGTTGTTGCTGTCGGTGCTGGATTAGTTACTGATGATGGCAAGACAGTACCTATGAACGTTAAGAAGGGTGACAAAGTTCTTTTTGACAAGTATGCAGGCTCAACAGTTAAGTACGAAGACAATGAATATTTAATCCTTCATGAAAAAGATATCATGGCAATCGTTGACTAATAAAAGTACTTTTAGATAAATTTTTACAGAAAATGGAGTGTGGAATTTAATGGCAAAACAAATTAAGTTTTCAGAAGATGCACGTTCAAAGATGATGGACGGTGTTAACAAATTAGCTGACACAGTTAAGACAACAATTGGACCTAAGGGTAGAAACGTTGTTCTTGAAAAGAGCTACGGTTCACCAGAAATCACAAACGATGGTGTTACAATCGCTAAGAGCATTGAACTAGAAGACCACTTTGAAAACATGGGTGCAAAATTAGTTTCTGAAGTAGCCTCAAAGACAAATGATATTGCCGGTGACGGTACTACTACAGCTACTGTTTTGACACAAGCAATCGTTAAAGAAGGTATGAAGAACGTTACAGCCGGTGCTAACCCTGTTGGTATCAGAACTGGTATCGAAAAGGCTACAAACGCTGCTGTTGATGAACTTCACAAGATTTCACACAAGGTTTCAGGTAAGAGCGATATTGCTCAAGTAGCTTCAGTTTCATCAGCTAGTGAAGAAACAGGTAAGTTAATCGCTGACGCTATGGAAAAAGTTGGTAACGATGGTGTTATCACAATTGAAGAATCAAAGGGTATCGATACAACTCTAGACGTTGTTGAAGGTATGCAATTTGATCGTGGATACATTTCACAATACATGGTTACAGATAACGACAAGATGGAAGCTGACCTTGACAATCCTTACATCTTGATCACAGACAAGAAGATTTCAAACATCCAAGATATCTTGCCATTACTACAAAAGATCGTTCAACAAGGTAAGTCACTACTTATCATCGCTGATGATATTGAAGGTGAAGCATTACCAACACTTGTTTTGAACAAGATCCGTGGTACATTCAACGTTGTTGCTGTTAAGGCTCCTGGCTTTGGTGACCGTCGTAAGGCTCAACTAGAAGATATTGCTACATTAACTGGTGGTACAGTTATTACTTCTGACCTTGGTCTTGAACTAAAAGACACAACAATGGATCAATTAGGTCAAGCTGGTAAAGTTACAGTTACAAAGGACAACACAACAATTGTTGAAGGTTCAGGTAACAAGGACGCTATCAATGAACGTGTTGACTTGATCAAGAAGCAAATTGCTGAAACAACTTCAGACTTTGACAAGGAAAAGTTACAAGAACGTCTAGCTAAATTAGCTGGTGGTGTTGCTGTTGTTAAAGTTGGTGCTGCTACTGAAACAGAACTAAAAGAACGTAAATACAGAATTGAAGATGCTCTAAACGCTACACGTGCCGCTGTTGAAGAAGGCTACGTTGCTGGTGGTGGTACAGCTTTGATGAACGTATTAGACAAAGTTACTGCTTTGAAGGCTGAAGGCGACATTCAAACAGGTATTAACATTGTTGCCCGTGCTTTGGAGGAACCATTACGTCAAATCGCTGAAAATGCTGGTTTTGAAGGTTCAGTTATCGTTGAACACATCAAGGATCAAGAAAACGAAATTGGTTTCAACGCTGCTACTGACAAGTGGGAAAACATGGTTGATGCCGGAATTATCGACCCAACTAAGGTAACACGTTCAGCACTACAAAACGCTGCCAGTGTTGCATCACTATTGTTGACAACAGAAGCAGTTGTTGCTGACAAGCCAGAACCAAAGGATAACAATGCTGCACCTGCTGCTGGTAACCCTGCTGCCGGTGGTATGGGCGGTATGATGTAATTTATCCCCTTAATAAATAATAATTATAAAAGCGCTAGTAGATTTCTCTACTAACGCTTTTTTTGTACCTTATTCAATTGGTGTATCAGCAATCGTCCAGGTTACTTGACCAGTATACTTACCAGATTTTGCTGTGCTAGGAACTCTTAATTTCCATTTATCTAAACCGACATATTTAGTCAGATCCAGTGGTTCATCTGAGCCGACGAATTCTTGATTATTGATGGGAATTCCGGTTGGGGATAGTGGTTCCCAATCATCAGGCTCTTCAATCGAATTGTTATCGAGCAATAATGATAAACCATCGTCTTGAATCAATTTGTCGTCTCCATTGGCTAAAGCTTGATCACTATTGTTATCGTAGCTAACCAAAACTTGATATGGGGTTTCAGCACTGTGACTGACGATGAGGTTTCCTTTAGTTTGCTTATTTGTCAGCATCTTTTCAGTGCCGGTGGAGTTGATGCTGCCGAAATCAATCAATTCAGGGACCTCGATAAAGGAGGTTGTTGGAACAGGGGGATGAACATGAATGGAGATGGTGTCTGAAGGACCAATGCTTAAAGTTTTATTATTGACATCTTTTACATCTTCCATAGTACTGCTGTTAAGGATTGTTTCTTCTGTTGAACTGTTTACTTGGATTCTATAAACAAATGTATTCGGTTGGCCAGCAGGTGTATTTGCTGTGTACAGACCACTTTGAATAGCATCTTGAGCGAGTACGCCATTCATGTAAACACTACTAGAGATTAATGATAGTTTATCTTCTTCATTGTTTAAAAAATCACCATTGTCATCGAGAGCTTTATTTTTATATTTAGCATTTTGGGCTGTCCATACACTAGCTGTGAAAACAGACTTGATTTCAAGCTGATCTCCAGTAGTAGCATCTACACTATCGGAGAAATCACTGTTAGGATCAGCAGTAACGTTACGTACTTGGTGAGTAAAATCGTAGGCGTAGTCTGGTGTTTCAATCGGGATGTCAACACTATCTTCATAGGTTCTGGTGTCACTAAAACCTTTATTGTAACCAGTGAATTGAACCGTATTAGTGATTTTTCCATTAGTTGCATAAACAGGGGCTTTGTTATTAATAGTTGCGTCAAATTCATAAGTTGCGGTTGCACCATCAGTAACACCAGCATTGGGATTATAATCAATCCCAGTTCCACTTTCATTTACTAGAGCGCTATTAGGATCGATAGTTAATCCAGTTGGCAAGTCATCTTTAATTTTAGAAATTATCCAATTAGAACCGTAACCGTCATTTCTTACTGATAGAGTAAAGTGTAATTTATCGCCTACATTGTTAGTTCCATCTTTAGAAGTTAAGTTCTTGTAGGTTTTTTTAACAGTTGGAATGGCATAAGGTTTAACAGTCGCACCGATATTTGAGACGAATTTCGCTACGCTTCCTGGTGCAAGAGTTGTATAAGGCCATCTTAAAATGTATGAAGTATCCTGTTTTCCACTACCATCAATAATTTTGTATTCTTGACCAGAAGTGCTTTTTCCTATCAATAAATTTTGATCAGCTTTAGCATTAGTATCACCGTCTAAGCTGGAAGAATGATTATCATCTGTTACTACGGGGAGTTTTGGAGAAGAAATATCATATTTATTGGGATCTTTCCCTTTAATGCTCCAGTTATCTGGATTTGCTAGAACTCTACCCATGAAATCTTTAAATCCACCATCTATGTTGTTAGTGATGAATAGTTTTGATTCAGAATTTGTTAAACCACTTTCAATGTATAAACCTAAACCACCACCGATGGCAAACATAGGAACGTTGTCAACTGAGCTATTGTCATCGTTATCGGGATTCAAACCAGTATCTTCACCATAAAATGTTTGAAACTTAGCTACTGAATTTTCAGCGTTGTAAACATATAATTCACGTTGGACGACGGGAGAACCGCTTGGAGATGGTCTCAATACAATTTCAAAGTAGACATTTTTTTTGTTAAAATATCCAACTAGTTTAAATACTTTTCTTTCGTTTTTATCATTAGCTGTATAAAATAATTTGTACGTCTTATAAGAAGAGTCTATCTGGCTTGCATTAGTTAGAAGATTCATACTGTCGTAAAAGGGATTTGAGGTATTACTATTTTCAAGTAACGCAAAATCAATTGATGATATGGAGGCATTCTCTGGGCTACCATTAACATAAGATTTATCACCTTGATGTAAAATGCCATAATACTTTCCATTATCTATTAGAAAGATATTTATTTTTGAGTTTGTAATGTGTGGAATACCGGTACTAAAATCGTATTTACTTTGCAAAGTAATAGTTTTATCACCAGCTTTAACATTTCCGTTTGCATCACGGGCGGCACCAAAAGCGTAACCTAATGAGACGTTACCACCAATGGGAATAAATCCATATTGATTAGTGGCTACGTTATCTACAAGTTTCCAATCATTAATTCCGTCATAATTGCGCATGACTTTTTCTGCTTCTAGTACTTGAGTTTTTGTAATAGCTTCAGCATTAGTAGTATTAAAAGTCAAAATCATCAACAAAACTGTGAAAACTAATAAAAATATCTTGGGAATCGATTGATAACCTTTCATTTTATTTCCCCCGTAGAAATATATTTATATAAAATCTCTCATTCTTGAATATATCTTTATAACATATATTATATAGTGAATTTATTAACAAAATGATTCAGTTATTCAGTCTTTTTCTTTCATGAAATGAAAAAAGCTATTATTCCAAAAATTTTCTTTGAAATAATAGCTTTATTTTTTTGAATTAATTAATTGTATCGGCAATCGTCCAAGTTACTTGACCCGTATATTTACCAGATTTACTGTTGGCAGGAACTCTTAACTTCCATTTCTTCGCGCCAATGTAATCATTCAATGATTGATTCAACATTTGACCAGAAAATCCTTCTGATTTGATTGGAACGGGGGATGTCGAAACGGTTCTCCAGTTGTTGGATTCATTGCTAGCTTGGTGGAAGAACATGGCATCGTCATTGTCGTTGATCAATTTATCACTGCCATTAGTTAAAGGAGCGTTGTTGTTGTCGTAACTGACACTGACTTGGAACGGTGTATCGGCGGTGTGATTGATGATTAAATTACCAGTAGTTTTGACATTTGGTAAAATCCGTTCTGAATCAGTCATATTGACGCTACCGAAGTCGATGCTAGTAGGAACCTCCACGAATGAAGTTGTCTGTGGTGCAGCTTCAATGTTGACGATTGCCGGTTCTTCAGTTTGAATGCTGTCGTATTGCTGGCCGGTATTAGTCGTTATATTAGTCATATAGGCTGTATTAGAAGCTGTAGTTTGATCGATAGCCGTGACTTTGGCTTGGAAAGTTATTTTGTTAGTTATAGTGTTGGATAAAGTTCCGAGTGAGAAATTCAAATCATTTTGTTTAACGCCATTTAAAGCCACACTACCAGGAACCAATTCTAGTCCAGCGGGTAAGTCATCTTTGAAGTTACCACCAGTTACATTAGAAGTACCATTACTGATAAATTGGAGTTCGTAGTCGATGATGTCGCCTTGTTTGGCAGTCGTTTCACTAGAAAAGGCACCGTTTGGATCATTGGTGTTATTTCTAACTTGTTTAGTGAAACGATATTTGAAGGTTGGTGTTTCAACAGGGATGTCGACACTAGCTTCATAAGTTCTTGAATCATTAAAACCGTTGTTATAACCAGTGAAACTAGCCGTATTTGTAAGTTTTCCGTTGGTCAAATTATAAGGAGCCTGATTATTAATTGTAGCATCAAAAGTATAGGTTGCTTGCTCACCATCGGTAATACCGGTGTTTGGATTATAATCAATTCCATTACCACTTGCAAAAATACTATTTGGATCGATTGTTAAACCAATTGGCATAATATCTTTAATGTTGGAGATTATCCAATTGGATCCTAATCCATCATTTCTAACTGTTAATGTAAAGCGTAACTTGTCACCTACATTATTGGTTCCGTCCTTTGAAGTTAGATTCGTGTAAGTCTTTTTTACAGTTGGAATAGCGTAAGGTTTAACGGTAGCCCCAATAGTCGAAACGTACTTTTCAACAGTTCCTCCGTTAAGATTTGTTTCCGGCCATCTTAAAACGTATGCCGTATCTTGTTTACCATTAGAATCGAGTACATCGTACGTTATATTGTTTCTTGTATATTTTAGTAAATTAACATCCTTACCAGTATTTGTATCACCATTTTCAGATGCAGTTGGATTAGATGTCCAAGGTAGTTTAGGATCTGTAATTTCAATATTATTAGCTTTTCCTTTTGTATCCCAATTAACGGGATTTGTTAAAACTCTTCCCATGAAGTCTTTGAATCCACCATCAACCTTATTTGTAACAAATAATTTTGAATCTGAAGTATTGTTTGTAAGCCCACTTTTTATATATAATCCAGAGCCATCGCCAATGGAATATATTGGAACATTATCTACTTCTTCTTGTTCATCATTACTTGAACTTAACCCAGTATCTTCGCCATAAAATACTTGAAATTGAGTCTTCCCTGAAGAATCTGGATTATAAACATATAGTTCACGTTGTACTATTGGAGAACCAGTAATTGAGGGTCTTAGTACAATTTCAATATAAACTCTACTGGGACTGTAATATCCAACTAATTTATAAACTGGTTTATTGTGAATATCCGTACCTGTATAAAAGAGTTTGCTAGCACCATTTGAGGTATCGAATTTGTATAATTTATTCAATAAATTCATGCCACTAGTTGCGTTGTTGGCTGCAGAACCGGTAAGAAGGGCATAATCAATTGATGTATCAGAAGCTTTTTCTGGATGAACTGTATTATCATTTTTGTCAATGTATGATTTATCGCCTTGATGTAAAATACCGTAGTATTTGCCATTATTATCGATAAAGACATTAATTTTAGAATTGGTTATTGTGGGTACTCCATTTGCAGATGAAGCGGAACTAGCCAATGTAATAGTGTTGTCTCCTGCTGTGACATTCCCATTTTTATCACGTGCAGCACCAAAAGTGTAACCAAGAGAAACATTACCACCAATTGGAATCTTCCCAATTTTGTTTGAAGGTTTTGAAGATTGTAATTGCCAATTATCAATACCATCGTATTTACGCATGACTTTTTCGGCGTTTTCAATATCTGTTTGATTGATTGCTTTGACGGTCGTGGTATTAAAGGTTAGAACCATCAATAAAGCTGTAAAAAAGAGCAAGAATAGTTTGGGAATCGTCTTATAATCTCTCATATTGTTTTTCCCCCATGGTAGAAATACTTTTATATAAAGTTTCTTAGTTTAGAATATATCTATACATTAAGTATTATAAAATGAAACAAATATCCTTTTGATTCAGTTATTAATGTTTTTTCTTTCATAAATTGAATCAACTTAATTAACTCAAAGGAGACTAAACGTGGATCAACTTTTTACTATTGGGCAACTCTCAAAACTCTTTAATATCAAGGTTCCAACGCTTCGATATTATGATGAAGTCGGTTTATTGAAACCAGCAAAAATCAACAATAAAACTCATTATCGTTATTATTCTACTCAACAATTTGAGCGTTTAAATGTCATCACTTATTTGCGAGCTTTGGACTTGTCGATTGATGCCATTAAACAATTTTTTGATGCGCGAGATACTAATAAATTGGAAGCTATGTTGAAGGAGCAGAAGCTACAAGTTAGAAAACAAATTACAGCGTTGGAAAATATTGACCGTCGAATCGATGCTCGAATCAATCAAGTTGAAGATGCGGTCAATAGTACTTTAGACAAGATTGAAATAGTTGATTTACCAGCGATATCAGTCGTTTATTTGGATGAAGATTACCAACCTAGCGATGATATTGAATTCCCAATAGTAACTTTGCGGAAGCGTTTTGGGTTGGATAAAAATATCTTCTTGGGAAAAATTGCTCTAACCGTGTCAGAAGAAAATTTATTGCGAGAACATTTTGATAGTTATAACGGCTTGTTGTTGATTTTAGAACCAGGGGACTCAGGGGATGCGACTGGGATTTTAAAAGCTGGTAAATACGTTCGCTTGAGATTTCATGGAACTCACGATACAGCAGTAATTCAGTACCAAAAATTGTTGCAATATTGTCAAAAACATAATTTTGAAATTAGTGGTCCAGCGATTGAGACAGCTTTGATCGATTATGGTATTACGGATGATTTTGACAAATATGTGACAGAGATCAAAATTCCTATCAAAGACAATTGACCCTCTAGTGACTAGAGAGTTTATAATTTTTGTTAATAAATTTACGAGGGGGGATCTCATGATAGGGACGTTTTTTAATGTTGCCATGATTTTGGTGGGTAGCTTTGCTGGTAGTTATTTCAAAAAAGGAATCAAACCTGCGTATAATGAGATTCTGACACAAGCTTTGGGACTCGTTGCAATGGCAGTCGGTATCAATGCAGTTGTGCAACACATGCCAAAAAGCCACTATCCCGTATTGTTCATCGTCAGTCTGGCAGTTGGCGGTGTCATTGGACAGTGGCTCGATTTAGAGAAGCATTTTGATAATTTAGTTGGGAAATTTTCCAAACCTAGTGCTGATGGAAAAAGTAATTTAGCAGAAGGCTTGGCAACCGGAATCTTATTGTATTGTATCGGTTCATTGTCGATTTTAGGACCAATTCAGGCAGCTTTGAACAAGGACTACACATTCTTGTTCACCAATGGGATGTTAGATGGAATCACTTCGATAGTTTTAGCGTCAACGTTTGGCTTCGGAATGGCCTTCGCAGCAGTGGCAGTATTTTGTTGGCAAGGCAGTATTTACTTGATTGCCATGTTGTTGCAAAATTCAATCAATGCCGACATGATCACAGAATTAACTGTGGTTGGTGGAATCTTGATTTTGGCTTCTGGATTAGGTTTGTTGAATATTAAGAAAATTAAGGTGTTGAACCTCTTACCATCTTTGATTGTGCCGATTGTGGTGGTTGGGGTTTTGCAGATGTTTTAAATATAATGGAGGCTTTCCTGTGAAGGGAGAGTCTTTTTGTTTTTTAAAGATATAATATAATTAATATGTAAATTCAAAAAGATACGTTGGTGAGTATATATGAATTATAGGGATTTGAAATTAAGTGAGAAGAACGGATTGCCAACATGGGATTCATTGATGCCAGTTGTTTTGAAATATTTGAGTGATAAAGATGAAGTTTTGAAAAAGAAAATAGATTTTGATGTAGCAAATCTATTAGAATTACCAGATGAATTGAGAAATAAAGCTTCTGATAAATATCCTGACGATATCCTAATTGAAGGCAGAGTGGGATGGGCTGTGAGTGATTTGTTCATTGGTGGAGCATTGGAACGTCCTGCTAGAGGTGTTTATAGAATATCTGATTTAGGTAAAGAATTATTAGATTTGGATGATAGTGAAATAACTATTGAAAAAATCCATTCTTTACCAGCTTATAAAGCTCATAGAAAAGAATTGGCTGAACGAGAAAAACGAGCTAATTTAGAAACTAAAGGGGATTACTCAAAAGAGAAAAATGGTGTTATTGATGAATTGTCGGAAAAAACAACTAGTTATAACAATGAAATAGCCACCAATCTTTTGAGAATATTGCAAGAATCTAAACCTACATTCTTCGAACATCTAGTAGTTAAGCTTTTGATAAAGATGGGATATAAGGGTCCAAATGGTTCTTCACAAATAACTCAAAGAACTAATGACGGTGGAATTGATGGGAATTGATGGCATAATCAACCAAGATCCATTGGGAACAAGTACAGTTTATATTCAAGCCAAAAGATACAAAGATGACAATGTCGTTCAAAGACCAGCAATCGATGGCTTTTTTGGAGCCTTGTCACGTGTTCACGCTGATCGTGGTGTGTTCATTACTACTTCTCATTTTTCTAGTAGTGCTATTTCTACCGCTAAGAATTTCTCAATTGTTTTGATTGATGGGATTCAGTTGACTAATTTGATGTTGCAATATCAAGTTGGTGTTCAAGTTAAGAAACATTTGGATTTGTTTGAAATTGATGAGGATTTTTTTGAAGATTAATTTTAATGAATGATTAGACAAATTGTCTAGTCATTTTTTATTTTGTAATAAAGGAAAAGCGAACACTCAAACACTAAAACTCTTTAACAACGTAAGTTATACAGTTAAACTAAGTATAATAGTAATTTTATATGGTTTTTAACTGATAAAGTGGGGGAGAAAAATGGCATTGTACAAAACGAAAGGGGAGCTTACTTTTGAGAAGGAGTTTGTAGAAACCTTGACTCAAAATGGGTGGACGTATAATAAAGCCCTAGATAATGCGACGCCTAAGGATTTGGAAAATCATTTCCGTGAGATTCTCAATCAAAATAATCATAGTGTTCTGAACGGAGTAAAAATCACTGATACTGAAATGAGTGAAATTATGCGTAATATCGGTGGAAAAACTCCAACTGAAATGAACGAATTTTTAACTGGTAATTATGAATCAATTTTGAATATTACAAGAGATAATCCAGAATTAGGGACTATGGATTTGAAGTTGTTCTGGCGTGATGCAATTGCTGGTGGACAAATGCGTTATGAGGTTATTCGTCAAGCTATTCGTCCAGGCAAAGAAGATTCACCTGATAATGTTAACCGTCGTTTTGATGTAACGTTGCTGTTCAATGGATTACCTTTGATTCAAATTGAAGAGAAAAAAGTTGATGTCAGTATCAAAGAAGCATCAAATCAAATCGTAAAATACAAATCAGAAAATAAGTATGATGGTTTATTTTCAGCTGTCCAAATTTTTGTGGCCTTAAAAGAAGATACAGCCCGTTATTTTGCTAATGAGAAAAGTGCGGACTTGTTCAATAATAAATTCTTCTTTGAATGGTTAGATAAGAAAAATCAACCAGTCCATAATTGGAAACAATTTACTGAAGACTTTTTAAAAATACCTATGGCACACAATCTTATTAGTAATTACACAGTTGCTGATGGAGATGCTTTAAAAGTTTTACGTCCTTATCAAATTCATGCCGTAAATGCTGTTCGTGAAGCTTTTTCTAAGCATGAAGATGGTTACGTTTGGCATGCTACAGGGTCTGGGAAAACGCTCACGGCCTACAAAATTGCAACTTTATTGCAGAGAAATCCGAATAATCAAGTGATTTTCTTGTCAGATAGAAAAGAGTTAGATAATCAATCAGGAAAGAATTTCAGCAAGTTCTCAACTAATAGTGACGATACTATTTTTGAAACTAATAATACTGGAGAATTAATTAAAAGACTTAGAAGTTCCAAACCGGGCGTCATTACAACAACTATTAACAAAATGAAAATAGCCGTTGAAAGAAATGAAGAAGCTATTAATACTGGTCATAGAGAACCTTTAGCTAGTGTAATGAAGAAACGCATGGTATTTATTGTTGATGAAGCTCACAGATCGCAATTTGGAGAAATGCAAAAAGTTATCCGCCAAGCTTTTCCTAAACAAAATTGGTATGGATTTACCGGAACTCCAATTTTTGACTTCAATAAAACGCCACAAGATCAAACTACCGAGAGCCAGTTTGGACCTGAGCTCCATCGGTACAACATTGGGAACGCACTAAGTGACGGGGCTATTTTGCCATTTAATTCTGAGTATGTCAGCTTGATGCAAGTAACTGATGAGCGTAATGGTGATGAAGTTGAAGAAGAGCAAATACCTGACGAAGCATATAACAGTGATGAGGAAGTTGCCCAAAATTATCGTTTAAAAGTTGTGAAATGGATTATTAAAAACTGGCGTAGAAAATCTGAAAAGGGTAAATTCAATGCTATTTTTGCAACTGTGGATATTAATCAAGCCTTGAAATATTATCGATTATTCAAAAAATTGGAACAAGAAGGAAAGCATAATCTTAAAGTTGCATTGACTTATTCCATTAATGAAAATGGCGATACTAATAAAGACCAACGCTCAGGTTTAGCAGAAGCTATGAAGGATTACTCGATTCGTTATGCTGGATCAGAAACAGCATTTTCTCTCGATAATGTGAATGTCTATATCGATGACGTTGCAAAAAGAACGGCCCGTACCGAAGCACAATACAAGAACTTACCACCGGATAAAGAAATTGATTTAACAATCGTAGTTGCACGTTTATTGACGGGCTTTGATGCACCAAGATTGAATACTTTGTATTTAGATAAATTGATGCAGTATCAAGGATTGATTCAAGCTTTCGCTAGAACTAATCGTGTTTATGACAAAAATAAAACGCAAGGAAATGTTGTTATGTTCAGACGCCCTAAACTGATGAGAGCGAGAACTGAAAATGCGTTTGAAAAGTATGCTGGAGAAGGTTCGTTCAAGAAAGTCTTTCGACCTGAATTTCATGAAATGGAAGATACATTCAAAGAAGCTGTTAAGGAACTAAAAGAATTTACTCCAACTCCTGAAGTGGCGAACAATTTAACTAAATCTACTGAAAAAGAACAAGTAGATTTCTTAAAGAAATTTAGGAATTTATCTAAAGAATTACAATACATCTCTTCATATTCTGATTTTGATTGGGAAGAACATGCTGACGAGTATGGAATAACTAAAGAAGAATTTGGTTATTTCCAAGGTGCTTTTCAAAATATTAGGGATTATTTAAAGGATCATAAATCTGACAGAGATGATTCAGATCCCATTTCATTGAAATATGACTTTGATGATGTGGTAATTACAGAACTTGTTATAGATAAAGAATATGTCTTAGGATTAGCAACTAAATATTTGTTAGATACAGAAAACTTATTTGCAGCTGATGAATTTAACCAAGCTGCCGATAAATTCGCAAAATCCGGAAATCAACGTGAAGCTGATAATATCCGAGAATTCGTGACAGAAGAAAGAAAACGTGGAGATATACCTGCTAATTATGATGCCAGAGCTAGTTATGCACTCCATCAAAGTAGAAAAAAACAACAAAAGATAACTAAATTCATTAATGAATATGGACTCGATGAAGAGTTATTTAACCGATTAGTAACTGAATATGAAGCGACCGGTGAATTTGGACATGAACAAGCTTTGAAACAAACGGCTGATATTAAAGTTGCCGAAAGTAACAGTCATGAATATCGTAATATCTTGAGTTTTAAGGGTTCAGTTCAACGTGCTTGGAGAAAATTTATCAAGGACGACTTAGCACCATACATTGCAGGGGAGAAATAAAAAATGAGTGAAGATACATCAAAAACATTAGAGCAAGCATTGTGGAATTCCGCTAACGCCTTGAGAGGAACGATGGATGCTAGTGAATATAAAAATTATTTGTTAGGGTTGATTTTTTATCGATTCCTAAGTGATATGACTTTGAAAACAGTTATGGAAGCTACCGGCGAAGATGGTAATCCAATTGAAGTTTATAAGAAGTATTGGGACGAGCAACAAGAAGATATTAAGAGTGAATTGTATGGAGCCAACGGATATATCATTGAACCTAATGATTTATTTGACTCGATGGTTGTTAGAATTCAACATCATCAATTCCAAATTAGTGATTTGAAGCAAGCATTATTCAATGTTGAACAATCAGTAAAAGGACACAGTTCGGAAGAAGATTTTGAGGGACTATTTTCTGATATTGATTTAGATTCAAATAAATTAGGTAAAAATCCTAGTCAAACCATGAACGACGTTATTACTTCTTTAAAAGATATTAATTTTGATAACGGTCGTGATGTTTTAGGGGATGCCTATGAATATTTAATTAGTGAGTTCGCCTTGAGTGCTGGTAAAAAGGCTGGAGAGTTCTATACTCCTAGATCTGTTAGTGAAATTATTGCTCGAATCGTTTCGATTGGTCATAAAGAAGGAGATACTCAAATTCGTAGTGTCTATGATCCAGCTATGGGTTCAGGTTCTTTGTTGTTAACGATTGCTGATCAAGTGACTGGAGATCAACCAATCAGTTATCACGGACAAGAATTGAACAATACAACTTTCAACTTAGCTCGTATGAATTTGATGTTGCACGGTGTAAGTTATGAAGATATTTATGCTCGTAATGGTGACACTTTGGACGTTGATTGGCCATCAGATGAACCTTATCAATTCGATGCTGTAGCAATGAATCCTCCTTATTCAGCCCATTGGGATAATAATGCAGGTCGTTTGAGTGACCCACGTTTTCGTGATTATGGAAAATTAGCACCTAAAACTAAAGCTGACTATGCCTTTTTATTGCATGGCTTATATCATTTGAAACCAACTGGTACGATGGGAATTGTCTTGCCACATGGTGTCTTATTCCGAGGTGCGGCTGAAGGGACGATTCGTAAAGAATTGATTAATAAAAATCAAATTGATGCTGTTATTGGACTTCCGGCTAACATCTTCTATTCAACAAGTATTCCAACCTTAATTATGATTCTCAAAAAGAATAAGACTAATGATGATATCTTATTTATTGATGCAAGTAATGAATTTGAAAAAGGTAAAAATCAGAATAAATTAACTGAAGAAAATATCGATAAAATTGTTCAAACTTATGCAGACCGTAAGAACGTTGATAAGTACGCTCATGTAGCGACAATCGATGAGATTAAAGAGAATGAATACAATTTAAATATTCCACGTTATGTTGATACTTTTGAACCTGAACCAGAAATTGATTTAGGTGAAGTTACTAAAGAAATTCGAGAAAATAACAAAAAAATTATGGAAAATAAAAATGAGTTGCTTTCAATGATGAAAGAACTCACTTCTTCAGATGAGAAGACTCAAAATGATCTTGATGACTTTATCTCTATGTTGAATGATGAGGTGAATAATCATGAATAAAAAAATGGTACCTGAGGTTCGATTTAAGGGGTTTATTGACGATTGGGAACAGCATGAAATGAAAAATGTTCTAAAAAAGCAATACAATGGCCAAACTCCTAGTAGATCAAAATCATCATTTTGGAATGGAACTATTGATTGGCTTACTAGTGGAGAACTAAATAGAAGTATTGTTACACGAACCAATGAGAAAATAACTAGCAATGGGCAAAAAAATGCTAATCTAAAAATTATTCCAAAAGGGACCTTTGTTATTGCAATAACCGGACTTGAGGCTGTTGGAACTAGAGGAAACTGTGCACTGTTAGGAATAGATACTACGTTAAATCAATCTTGTATGGCCCTATTCACAGACGAAAAAAAATTGTCACCAAAATTTCTTTTTCAGTGGTATAGAAAATATGGAAATGAATATGGTATTCGTTATACACAAGGCACTAAACAACAAAGTTATAATGCTGAAATAATAAATAAATTACCAATTAACTTACCTACATTAAAAGAACAGAAAGTCATTAATCTTCTTTTATCAAAAGTTGATATAGCAATTACCCTACAACAACGGCAGTTAGACCTTTATATCAAGCTTAAAAAAGGATTATTGCAAAAACTATTCCCTAAAGATGGAGAAAAAGTACCTGAAGTAAGATTTACTGATTTTCATGGAGATTGGGAACAGCATAAGTTTCAAGAAATTTTAGATAAAAATAATGGTATACGTAGGGGCCCATTCGGTAGTTCATTAAAAAAAGATTTATTTGTTAAAAACAGTGATTATGTCGTATATGAACAACAAAATGCAATATACAATAATTTTCATACAAGGTATTTTATTACAAAAGAAAAATTTCAAGAGCTAATAAAATTTGAACTAAACCCTGGCGATTTCATAATGAGTGGCGCTGGTACCATTGGTAAAATAGCTAAAGTTCCTAACGATATAAAAAAAGGGGTTTTCAATCAAGCATTAATAAGATTTAGAATTAATAATTCTATTATGGATGGCAGATTCTTCTTACAATGGATGAGAAGTGAGTTTATGCAAAGAAGATTGACATCATCTAATCCCGGATCGGCTATCGTCAATCTTATTCCCATGTCAGAATTAAAAAAATGGACAGTAATTGTTCCAAAAAGAGATGAGCAAAAAGTCTTGGGAAAGATTCTTAATAAATTAGACTCAACTATCGCTCTACAACATGAACAACTAGATGAATTAAAATCTTTAAAGAAATATCTCTTGCAAAAACTATTCATTTAACAAAAAGACAAACACAACAATTTAAATATTGTCATGTTTGTCTTTTTACATTAATTGAGCCATTTGTTGCATTATTTTTTCGCCATCTTGCGTTTCTAATTCCTGAATAATATGAAGATAAGTTTCCTGAGTGGTGGTCATATTAGAGTGTCCCAGTCTTCTAGCAACACTGGCTATTGAAACCCCAGCAAATAAGAGAATTGATGCATGAGTATGTCTAAGTCCATGAACAGTAATGATGGGAACTTCAGCACGTTTGCATAAAACAGTCAGACGATTGTTTACAGTTGAATTAAAAACACGCTGTTTAACAAAAATCGGCTCATTTTTAGGTAAATCTTTTACCATCTGAGAAAACTGCATAGCAATCTGCCAATCAAGTTGAACTTTTCTGATTGATGAGAAGTTTTTAGTAGGTTGAAAGCCGCCTTTCGTTGCTCGATAATTCCAAGTTTTATTGACACTCAATAATTGCTTAGCAAAATCAAAATCATTTGGAGTAATTGCCAAAGCCTCTGCAAATCTCAATCCAGTTTTAGCAACTAGTAAAATATACCAATCCCAATTTAATTCTGTTCCTAAATCAAGTTGTCTGATTAATTGTTGTAACTCATATTGATTCAAAAACTTAGGCTTCTTATTGCCTGGCTTTTTCCCTTTAATAATAATCTTTCGAGTAGGGTTTTGTTTGATCAATCCCTCATCTACAGCATCCATAATGGCACTTTTTACTTGATGATGAAAATCTTGAGTAGTTTGTTTCTCATGTTCTAAAGCATAATCATTAATCAATTTCTGATAAGTTCGTCGATTTAAATCATTTAACTTTAATTCTGGAGCCAACTTAGTAATCCATTTTAGACTCATATAATATTTGTCCAAAGTGACTGATCTAATGGCGTTAACCTTGTACAATTCAATCCATTCTTCATAATACTTATAAAATAATTGTGATGATTTAGTTCTGGGCATAGAAAAAACCTCCGAATAATTTATATGGTATTAAATTTAGATACCAGTATTTATTATCCAGAAGTTGAAAATTCTAGCATTCGATTTTGTTAAATAAATAATTTTTGTAGTAGAAATTTTTTTAACTGCTTTAATTTTTTTAAATTATTTTCTTGTAATATTATTTGGAAATCTAACAATTGAAATATATGACCAATATTCTTTTGTTCATGTATGGTAGGTATTGTAATCGGCATTTCCTTCATTTGTTTGCCTGATACTTCTGTAAAGGTTGAACCTCCACCAACTCTTTCTCCATATCTTTTCAATTTATCAGAATTTGAATATAAATAATATATATCCAGTTTATCTTTAATGGGTACTATTGATTGAAAACCTTGATTAGTTGTTCCTTCTTTTTTTAATATTGCAGTATTTCCAATACCCGCCCGAGATGTGAATAGTAAAGTATTAATTGGTAATATTTTTGCTGAACTTTTATTAAGTCCTAGTTTGGTTATTCTTTTTTGACTATGATTTACAAAAATACTTTTACCTATTTCAACAGGAGAATACCAATCTATATCTCCATTCCAATACTCACCTATTTTTGTAGATGGAGTTCCGCCTCCAATAACATTGGCTAAATCTTTTAGTTTTCGCTGTTCCCAATCTTCATGAAAATCAGCAAATCTTACTCTAGGAATCTTTTCCCCATCTTTAGGGAATAATTTCTGCAATAATCCCTTTTTAAGTTTGGTATATAAGTCTAACTGCTGTTGTTGTAGAGCAATTAGATTATCAATTTGTTTTAAGATACCCTCAATTTTTTTCTGTTCCTCAATTGATGGTAAGTCGATTGAAATAGATTTTATATTCTCCGCATTAATATTTAAGTTAGCAGATTGCTGACTAATTCTTCGTAACTGTTGTTTAAATAAATCTGACTCATAAAAATATCCAAAAAACTCATTCAACATTTGAGTTTGGTCAAAACGAAAATCAATTAAGTATGAACCAAAAATACCTTGAACTTCATCATAAACGATACCATATGTTCCAACTCCGCCACTACGAACTAATAAAACATCTCCTACTTCAACTTTGAAGTCATTGAATTCTTTTTCCGAAGCATTAATTTTAGGAGTATCATCATGTATTGTTAGTTTATTACCAGTTAAGTCCGTCCCACGTAACAAATAATACTTCTTTGACTCATCGTATGATTCAGTGGTATAAAACCCTTGCTTATGGAATTCCGTCAAATCTGACAACTTAACTTGTTCCCAAATTTCAGTGCGAAAAATGGTTATAAAAATTGATTAATTTGATTATTTCTATCATATAAAATCCCTAATAATAATGAATATGATTATGTTTAAAATAATAAAATCCATTTTGAATTATTTTGCAAATAAGGAATGATACTGTTGAATAACAGTAACTTTAGATTTACTTAATACTTCAAGGAATCAAAAGAAGAAAAGTAAAAGAATCTCCAAAATAAAAAAGACCGGGCATCAAAGCCTAGCCTTAAAATTCAAAACAAACCATCAATGCAAATTAATAACTCTCTCCCCAGCAACAAACTCATCTTTCCCAATCTGATAATAAGCATTACCTCCAAAATAAACGGGCTTCTCAAAAGCAATCCACTCACTACCAACAGCCAAAGTCTTCCCAGTATCATTGAAATTCCCATCGAAAACAGGGGCAGGCAAGACTGGTCTAACTCTCAAAGTAACTGTCTTTTTCTCAAAGTGTTTGCGATTGTGATGGCCGCTGAAACCTTCAATTTCATCATATTTAATCCATTCATTAGTCGCAACTCGATAATAGATCTCACCATTTCTTGAAACAGTCTGATCATAAAACCAAGCAGTCTTAGGAGCCAGAGCTCGATTACGAATCAAGCTGAATCGATTGTCATTAAAAGCATACAGTGTTAAAAATGGTCTATCGCCAACAGTAGTGACGGTCCCCGAATAACTAGTATCGATTGGTCCATTATCAGTCGGGAAAAAATTATACGTGGTAGTTTTCGCTGATACGTCGACCAAATTAGTGCAAGGTACTAAAAGAAAAGGAACAGAAAATAAACTCAAAATGTGGTATTTTTTCATAAAAACTCCTTCTAATTGTATTTGCACCGCCAGTATAGCAAAAAATAAAATTTCTTACTGGTTTTAAAAGCAAGTTTGTATAGGGGTTTGATTTGTTATTTTGAATTAACAATGAATGAATATTAACTTTGTTATTCAATTATACGGTTGATTTAGATAAACAAATATTTTATATGTATTGAATTTCAATATCAGGAAATTTGACAGTAAATTTATTTAAAAATTCTTTGTTTTGTTTACTATTTATGTATATATTTAAATTGTTTTTAGCACGTGTTATGCCAACATAGAAGAGATAGTACATAATATCTTGATCAGTATCTCTGTTATCATTTTCTTTATGATTAAAATTAATATTGTTCCAATTGCGTTTCCTGTAGAACCCGTAGTCAATATTTAGTAATACATTTTCAAACTCAAGACCCTTTGACTTAAAAATGGTAATGTTCTTCGTAGTGGTGCTGTCAAAAACTTTGTAAAATTCTACTATTTCATTTAGATCCGTAAGATTAAATAAATTGATTGTCTCTTTAAATGAATCTAAACCGGCATTCATTTCTAAATTTAAGTCTAGAAACTCTTTTATACTTGGATCATTTTTTTTCTTTTTTTTCGTAATTAAATTTTTAACAGAATCTAGACCAACTTTTTCTAAAGAGTCTTTTGTAAATATCTTCAGAAGTGACTTGATTGCTAAGTAATTATTATCTTGAAATATACATGCATAACTGTTCATGATATTGGTATATTCATTAGAATTAGGATTCATTATTTTTTCCCACGCAACTTTATTCTTTTTGGGAAAGTCTTTCTTTAATTTTTTTGCTATTCTCTCTAATCCGACGATCTTAGTACGCAAGATATTTGTTAATGATAAAATTGTTTCATTGTGTACATTGGTTTTATTCTCAATACTTGTTACAGTTTCGTCGTTTAAAGAGCCGTTACGAGCAAAAACGTGTATCTTTGTTGTTTCAGTCCTTTGGGGAACTTGATCAAGTTTGTCAAAAGTATTTCGAAATTCATTGAAGAATTCTACTAGTGTTGATCTTGATCTAATAGTTGTTCTTTAGTGACTCAGAGGTAATATCATATCTACTACTAATGTTAATAGTATCTTCATTCAAATAAATTGACTGACATGGATCACCATATAATCCGATAGTACAGTTCGGTGATAAATATTCAAAAATAGATTGTAAAAATTTTCCATTTGTATCTTGATATTCATCAATTAATAAATAATCAATGGTATTTGAAATAGACATTCGTAATTCTGGTATCTCTTTAATAGAATATATGAATAAATTTATTATGTCATTGTGCGATAAAAATAATTCTCCTGTTTCATTGTTGAAGAATGGGATTCCTTCTTCATAAGTGACCTTTTTTATAATTTGTGGATTGAATTTTATATCTTTGAATGCATCAGGGGAAAAATTATTATCTTTATTGTATTTTATGATTTTTAAAGATAAATTTGAAAGAATTTTCCAACAAAAGGAATGAATAGTTGAAATACTTAAAACTGGATTATTTAGACGTGATTTTAATTCATCTACTGCCGCATTAGAGTAACTTATTATGAAAATAGAATTACTTGATAAAGATAATTTTCTTATATCTTTTGTTAATTGATATGTTTTACCTGATCCGGCCGCACCTCTAACTTCATAGATACCATTCTTTTTAGTTAAATAAGTGTCATCAATCATTATTACCAAACCATTCTAATCCTTTCTTTAAGTATTGAGGTATTCTAAAAGTTTTATTGTTGATAAAATCTAGGGTATTTAGCGCAAAGTCAGCTTTTTTTACTGTACTTCTGAGTAATTTTCCCTCTATATCGTTTAGTAAGTATGGGTTCTTATCCAATGAAACTTTAACATCGTTTCTTAGTAATTCATTTTTTTTATATAAATCAAAATTTTGGTGACTTGCTGTTACCATGGCACTTTCAAGTGTTCTAGGCCAAAATTTAAATTCATTACTGTATCCTTCAGTCACAATTTTAAAATTTGAAGAGATACTATCATTATCTGAATTAGTTAAATTTCCATTGGGCATTAGATTCCATTCTTTGGTTAGAAAAGATTTTTCTTGCTTCAAAGTTTTGTTCAAAGGATGGTCCTTTATAGTAGTATCCAAATTGGAAGAAAATAGTAACTGTATATTTTTGTTAGTAGAATAGATGTTATTGTCTTCTGTATCTTTTTCAGAAAAATCAATATCAGTAATTAATAAAATCTTATCGAATAATAAATCAGCTAAAGAATCTTTAAATCCTTTAAAGTTTGTACCAACTGGGATAATTGCAATTTTTTCAGATAATAAAGTCGGATTAATTTTTCTCATAATGGAATTTAAGAGGATCCGTTCAGAATCACCTTCAATTGCAATAAGTTTATCTGCAAAAAGTAATTCAGCATTATAATTTAAAATTAATTTTTTCAATTTTTGTTTAGATAATGGGTTATTACTTCCCAAATTATCCCAAGTGATAAATCTAGTAATTCCACCGTGACTTCTTCCTATTATAATTTGAAAATTCATTTCGAAAGCCGAAACTGCAACTTCTGGGGAATGTGAAATAATCAAAAGTTGATAATTTATGTTTATTTTTTCAGCTAAGGTTTTAATATAATCTTTAATTTGTTGAATGAATATATGTTGTAATTGGGGATGCGTAAATGCTTCAGGTTCTTCTATTATTAAAAATACTGGATTTTTAAGTTGTTTTTGGCCATCTTTGAAAATAAGTTGTTTATTCTTGCAATAATGTTATATATGTTTTGATATCCCAATCCTTGAGCATTCAATGGAAGTTCGAATCCTTGTAGTTTATCGAATACTTGAGCTATTCGTACCGTTGGACTTTCAATCCATTTATCAATTGTTAATATAGCTTTTAAAGGATTTTTTTGATTTTTAGGATAAGAAAATCTTTTTAATTCGTTTTGAAGGCTTCCTAATGTTGGTTGAACATCTTCATCTATTTTTTTTTGAATATCATTTAGGGCATTTTTACCAGATTCATTAGATAGTATTAAGTTTGTAACCTCATCTGAAAATTGATTAGCAGTTGTTTCTTGATTGCTTTCCTTTCCGCTGTCCACATATCGAAAAGCTTTAATCGGATACAGTAAAATATTACCAGGCTGTATTGTATCCAAGTTATATAAATTGGGTATTAATTTGTGAATTAGACTATTTGAAGCTGTCACATATTGTTGCCTCTCGTTTTTAAAATCATCCTCAGATCCAATATAGATATCTCTAGTAAATAAATTGAGTAAATCATTTACGTCTGATATGTTTTGTATTAATTGGTAATTTTCCTTTGGAATTGAAAATTTAACCAAAACTGTTGTTTTGCCATTATTGGAGATATTACTTAAAAGTTCCCAATAATCGATTGACAAGTTTTTCCATTCATAAGTGATTTCAAACTCCAATGAATCATCTGTCGTGAGTTTGTCTGGGGAATTTTTGTTTTCTATGATTCTTTCAAGTAATTTAATATTAAAATCTGTTATTTTTATATTATTGATAGAAGAAAAGATATCGATAATACTAGTTTTTCCTATATTATTTTTACCCACTAATATCGATTCTTTTTTTAAATTTATTGTACTATCTTGAATCGATCTGAAATTTTTAATATGAATTTTAGAAATGGTTAAGTTGTCCATGATGCACATCCTTAATATTAAATATTTAATATATTTTAAGTATAGATTGAATATTCTCAACAAACAATACACTGTGATTTGTTTTGAGAGTATAAATTATAAGAACAATGATAATTGGAAAATATACGACCAAGTGTTCGCTTGGTCTTTTTTATTTCCACTAAAATTGATACAATATCATAGGTAAAGATTGGGGATAAAATAACATGAAAATACTCTTTGTAGGAGATGTCGTAGGTTCTGTCGGCATTAAGGCAATTGAAACGTATCTACCTGAAATCAAAAAGAAGGTTAAGCCACAACTAACCATCGTTAACGGTGAAAATGCTGCTGGTGGTAAAGGAACCAAAGAACCTGACTATCAAAAGATCACTCGTGCTGGAGCTGACGTGGTCACAGGAGGAAATCATACTTGGGATAAACGTGAAATTTTAGACTTCATCGATGATCCTAAGAAAAATATTTTACGTCCATACAATTTCCCTGGTAAAAATGTTCCTGGTCGTGGCTTCATCGAAATCAATGTCAATTCTAAAAAAGTCTACGTCATCAACATGATGGGAACAGCTATGATGCGTGCACTTGATAATCCATTTTTAGCCGCTGATGATTTGTTGAAGACTTTGGACGATGATGCTATCAAATTCGTTGACTTCCATGCTGAAACAACTAGTGAAAAGATTGCTTTTGCCAATTATATGGTTGGTCGTGTCTCAGCAGTTGTCGGAACTCACACTCACGTTCAAACTAACGATGCACAAGTTATCAACAAGCAAACGGCACTCTTGACTGATGTTGGGATGACCGGTTCATATGACGGTATCCTAGGTGACAAAAAAGAACCAATCATCAATAATTTCTTAACCCAAAGACCTAACCGCTTCGATGTTGATGAAGATGGTCGCATGCAGATTAATTTCTGTGTTGTTGAAGTCAATGACAAAACGAACAATGCACGTAGTATCAAAAATTATGTAATCACACCAAATAATCAAACTTTCTTGAATTAATTAAACGGAGGGAATTCATGCCTCAAAAAACTAAAGAAACACCAATGATGGAGCAATATCTGGAGTATAAGAAACAATACCCAGATGCTTTTTTGTTATATCGAGTTGGTGACTTTTATGAAATGTTTTACGACGATGCTGTCAAAGGTTCACAGATTCTCGAACTAACTTTGACATCTCGCAACAAAAAAGCTGATGAGGGTATTCCAATGTGTGGAGTGCCACATCACGCAATCGAAGGATATATCGACACCCTTGTGGATAAAGGTTACAAAGTTGCTGTTTGTGATCAACTAGAAAATCCTGCTGATGCCCAAGGTAAAATGGTCAAACGTGGTGTAACTCGAGTAGTTACTCCTGGAACTATTATGGACAAAGCTAACCAAGCTAAGGAAAATAACTACATCACAGCTATCACAGCTCATAAAGATGTCTTTGGATTGGCGTATGCCGACTTATCCACTGGTGAAGTCAAAGTTACTTCAGTCAAAAGTCAGTTAGATTTAACTAATGAATTGCAAAATCTCGATACTAAAGAAACAGTTGTCTCAGGTAGTTTCCCACAAAAATACCTCGACCAATTGCGCAAATACGGTATCTTAATTTCTAAATTAGATGAGTTAGATGACAATTACAGTTTTGATTTCTCACAGATTTCAAGTGACCAAGAAGTCGATACTGTTAAGCTATTGATCAGTTATTTGATTAAAACTCAAATGCGTTCACTCGACCATTTGAAGCCAGCTCAATCATATGAAACTTCCGCTTATTTATTGATGGACCATTCCGCTCAAAGCAATTTGGAACTGTTCAAAAATATTCGAACTAATAAAAAATCTGGAACACTCTTGTGGCTATTAGATGAAACTAAAACTGCCATGGGAAGTCGACTACTCAAACAATGGTTAGCCAGACCTTTGATCTCAGTCGATAAGTTAAAAGAGCGTCAACATTTTGTCCAAGTATTCTTAGATAATTATTTCCAAAGATCATCATTCCAAGATTATTTAACAAAAGTTTATGACCTTGAACGTTTGGCTGGTCGAGTAGCTTATGGGACTGTCAACGGTCGTGATTTGATTCAACTGAAGACGTCTTTGCAACAAGTACCGGAAATTAAGTCAATCTTATTAGACATCGGTGATGACGAATTGACAGCCTTTGTGGAAAAAATCGACGAAGTAGCCGATATCCGTGATTTAATCGACCAAGCTATCGTTGAAGAAGCACCAATTTCTGTTACCGGCGGGGGCTTGATCAAGGAAGGTTACAACGACCAACTTGACCAATATCTCGATGCTTCAAAGAATGGTAAGAAGTGGTTGGCTACATTAAAAGCTAAGGAACAAGACGAGACTGGTATCAACAATTTGAAGATTGGCTACAACAAAGTCTTTGGTTACTATATCGAAGTCAGTCGGGCCAATATCGACAAAGTTCCAGAAGACCGCTATACCAGAAAACAAACTTTGGTCAACGCTGAACGCTACATCACACCGGAACTAAAAGAAAAAGAGAGCATGATCCTAGAAGCTGAAGAGAAGTCGAAAGGTTTGGAATATCACTTATTTGACCACATTCGTCAAAAAATCAAAGACCAAATCAGACGTATTCAAGCGCTAGCTAATATTTTGTCACAACTCGATGTCCTCCAAAGTTTTGCGGTCGTCAGTGAAGATTACCACTACATCGCTCCAGAATTTGTGGATAAACATGAGCTAAAAATTACTAACGGACGTCATCCAGTTGTGGAAAAAGTCTTGAGTAATAACAGCTACATTCCAAATGATGTCAATTTTGACAAAGACACTGATATTTTGTTGATAACTGGGCCCAATATGTCCGGTAAGAGTACTTACATGCGGCAATTAGCTTTGACCGTCATCATGGCTCAAATCGGATGTTTCGTTCCTGCTGAGAGTGCTAAGTTGCCGATTTTTGACCACATCTTCACGAGAATTGGTGCTGCCGATGATTTGATTTCTGGTGACAGTACTTTCATGGTCGAAATGCGTGAAGCTAATGATGCTTTGAAGAACGCTACGGAAAACAGTTTGATCATTTTTGATGAAATTGGTCGTGGAACGGCTACTTATGATGGAATGGCACTAGCTCAAGCAATCATCGAATACATCGACAAAAACGTTCATGCGATGACGATGTTCTCAACTCACTATCACGAATTGACTGAACTAGAAAGTCAATTGCCAGGATTGAAAAATGTTCACGTTGATGCTTCCGAAGAAAATGGTGACTTAGTCTTCTTGCACAAAGTTTTGCCTGGACCTGCAGATAAGTCTTACGGAATCCACGTTGCTAAATTAGCTGGATTGCCGGAAGAAGTTTTGAACAGTGCCAGCAAGATTTTGAGTAGTTTAGAAGAAACTTCGGTTCATACGACAACTTCTGAAAGTATCCATGAACCAGCTGCTCCTAAACCAGTCGAAAAAGTCAAAGAACAACCAGAGGTAGTTGACACAGTAGATGACGACGAACAACAATTGTCGCTTTTCCCAGAACCAAAACCAACTACTAAGAAAATATCCACTAAAGAATCACAAGTGGTAAAAGAAATTTCTGAACAAGATTTAATGGGTATCACCCCAATTGAAGCCATTAACTTACTTTACAAATGGCAAAAGAAACTCAAATAAACTTAAATAAAAGAAGGTGGAAAAATGGGTATTATTCATGAACTACCAGTTGAATTAAGCAACCAGATCGCAGCTGGGGAAGTTATTGAACGCCCAGCATCAGTCGTCAAAGAGCTGGTGGAAAATTCCATCGATGCCAAAGCTACCCAAGTTTTAATTACTGTCGCTCAAGCTGGATTGAAATCGATCGAAGTTAACGACAATGGTAAAGGAATCGCCAGTGATGATGTTGAAGTGGCCTTTTTGCCCCACACGACTAGTAAGATCTCAACTGACCGTGACTTGTTCAATGTCAAAACATTAGGATTTCGTGGTGAAGCTTTGGCTAGTATCGCCTCTGTTTCCAAACTAACGGTTGTGACAAGTGTGGACGGCAAATCAGCTCAACGAGCTAAGTTTTCTGGTAATGAATTGATTAAAAAGGAAACCTTTGCCCGCTCAAAAGGAACGACCATGACAGTTGAAGACTTATTCTTCAATACGCCCGCTCGCTTGAAATACGTTAAATCATTGCACACTGAATTGAATAAAATCGTTGATATCGTTGACCGCTTAGCTATGGGTCATCCCGAGATCTCATTTCGCTTGATTCATGAAGGTAAGGACTTAGTTTGGACATCTGGCAACAACAATTTACAACAGACGATTGCCGGAATTTATGGTCGTACGATTGCTAGTCACATGCTCGATTTTGAAAATTCTGACCCTGATTATCAAATCAAAGGTTACTTCTCAAAACCAGATACGACTCGTTCCAATCGTTCGTATATTTCAATAATTTTGAACGGTCGCTACATTCGTAATTTCCAATTAACTAACGCTATTATCAGAGGCTACGGCTCGAAGTTGATGGTGGCAAGATTTCCAATTGCGGTAGTCAATATTACTATGGATCCAGCTCTAGTCGATATCAATGTCCATCCGACGAAACAAGAAGTTCGTTTGACTAATGAAGGTCACATCGGCGACTTGATAAGTAATGGAATTCGGGAACGTTTGTCAAATCAAAACTTAATTCCGGATGCAGTCAAAAATCTCGGTAAAAAAGAGATCACGCCTAAAGTCGATACGTATAAACCTGAACAAATCAGTTTAAACGACATTTCAACTATCGACAAAATCAACGAACCACTAATGACAGCTACAGCTGAACCCGGACCAGAATATCAACGTCCAATGTCACCAGAAACACCAGTAGAAACACCAATGGACGGGATGCCGATTTTCAAAGACCCAAAACATCTCAAAGCTTGGGATCAACGGCTCAAACAAGAAACTGATCAAAAGGTTCGAGTAGTAGATTCGCAACAAACAACTCAGCAAGAGCCAGTATCACAAGAAGAAACGATTGGTTTTCCAAATTTGCGCTACATCGGTCAAATCCATGGAACTTATTTAGTCGCTGAGAGTGAAGATGGCTTTTATTTGATTGATCAACATGCCGCTCAAGAACGAGTTAACTACGAATACTATCGCAAAGAAATTGGCAAGGTTTCTAACGACCAACAAAAATTATTAGTTCCAATCGTCTTGGATTATCCCAACGCTGAAAGTATCTTGATCAAGGAAAAGAAGCCCGTTTTGGAGAGTATCGGTTTATATTTAGATGACTTTGGTCAAAACAGTTTTGTCGTCAACACTCATCCAACGTGGTTTGTACCCGGACAAGAGGAATCGACTATCAAAGAAATGATTGACTATGTCCTAAATGATTCTAAAATTAGTGTGGCCAGCTTCCGTGAGAAGAACGCCATCATGATGAGTTGTAAGCGAGCTATCAAAGCTAATCACCACATAACTGACAATGAAGCACGAAAGTTATTGGAGAATTTGACTAAAGCTGAGAATCCTTACAATTGTCCCCATGGTCGTCCAGTTTTAGTACAATTCAGCAACAAGGATCTCGAGAAAATGTTCAAGAGAATCCAGGATCCACACGATACTAGAGAGAGTGAATAAATTATGTTTGAATATTTGAATGGTTTAATAACATCAGTGACTCCTTCATATATTGTGGTGGATGTCCAAGGTGTCGGCTACAAAGTCCAAGTGGCTAATCCTTATCGTTACGAAGAAAATCAAGAAGCCAGAGTTTATGTTGAACAAATCGTCCGTGATAATGAACAGTCCTTGTATGGTTTTTATGATTTGAATGAGAAAAATATTTTCCTACATTTAATCAGCGTTTCAGGAATTGGGCCAAAGAGTGCTTTAGCCATTTTAGCTGGGCAAGACTTACAAGGTTTGATCCATGCGATTGAAAATGACGATGTCAAATTCTTAACTAAGTTTCCTAAGATTGGTAAGAAGACTGCTCAACAAATCATCTTGGATCTATCTGGTAAATTTACCGCTGAAGGTCAGATGACTCTAGGTGAAACTCCAGCCGTCTTAAGTAGCGGCAATCAAGAACTAGAAGATGGACTAGCAGCCTTAGATTCACTAGGTTATTCAGCTAAAGAAATCAGTAAAGTAAAGTCACAATTAGAAAAAGAAAATCTCAAATCTGCCGACGAATACTTACGTGCCGGTTTAAAATTATTGAGTTAGGGAGGTGTCAATTATCGAAAATGATGATGAACGTTTAACGGATGCCGATTCATTAGATAATATTGAAAATATCGTTGAACAAACGCTCCGTCCCCAAAGTTTTGACCAATATTTAGGTCAAGAAAAAGCTAAAAAAGAATTAGATGTTTATATCAAAGCTGCCAAACAACGCCAACAAACTCTAGACCACGTTTTGCTATACGGACCTCCAGGGTTAGGTAAAACAACTTTGGCTATGATCATCGCTAACGAAATGGGCGTCAACATCCATACGACAACTGGTCCTTCGATTGAAAAATCTGGCGACTTAGTAGCTGTCTTGGATGAACTAGAACCAGGTGACGTCTTGTTTATTGATGAAATCCATCGTATGCCTAGAGCGGTTGAAGAAGTTTTGTATTCAGCAATGGAAGATTTCTACATTGATATCATCGTTGGTCAAGGTAGTGAATCACGATCATTGCATCACCAACTAGTGCCTTACACTTTAATTGGTGCGACAACGGCTGCTGGAAAACTTTCTGCACCACTAAGAGATCGGTTTGGAATTGTCGAAAGAATGGAGTACTATACCATAGATGAATTGTCTAAAATTGTTTTCCGTTCTGCACGAGTTTTAAATATCAATGTCGATGAAGAAGGAGCTCATGAGATTGCTAGAAGATCCCGTGGGACACCTAGAATTGCCAACCGATTGCTCAAGCGTGTCCGTGATTTTGCTCAAGTAGCAAATCAAGATACGATTGATTACAAGATGGCAAAATCTGCTTTGAACCAATTACAAGTTGACGATGCTGGATTAGATCATTTGGACCGTCGAATTTTAGAGATGATCATTGAATTGTACAATGGTGGTCCCGTTGGTCTAAAAGTCATCGCTGCCAACATCGGTGAAGACCAAGAAACAATTGAAGAAGTTTATGAACCATATCTTATGCAAATGGGATTCTTGAAGAGAACTGCCAAGGGTCGTGTCGTGACGAGAAAAGGTTATGAACACATGGGAATACCTTATCCCGAAAAAAACGAGTAAAGCGATTTACTCGTTTTGGCGTATCTAAAGAATTTTGTTAAACCACATAAAAGGAGATTACATTAATGTCACTATCAACCGAAGATTTTGATTATGATTTACCAGAAGAACTAATTGCTCAAACACCTATCAAAGATCGTGATCACTCAAGACTACTCGTTTTGGATCACAAAACAGGTGAATATCAAGACAAGCATTTTTATGACATCTTGGATTATTTGAACCCTGGGGATGCTTTAGTTATGAACAATTCTCGTGTTCTACCAGCTCGTTTGTACGGGACTAAAGAAGACACTGACGGCCATGAAGAAGTGTTGTTGTTGAACAACATCGAAGGCGACAAGTGGGAAGTTTTGATGAAGCCAGCTCGTCGTGCCAAAGTCGGTACAAAGGTTCAATTTGGCGATGGTCAACTTGAAGCTGAAGTTTTGGAAGACCTTGAACACGGTGGAAAAATCATCGAATTTCATTATCAAGGAATCTTTATGGAGATTTTGGAACAATTAGGTGAAATGCCACTTCCTCCATACATCAAAGAAAAACTCGATGATCCTGACCGTTATCAAACTGTTTATGCCAAAGAAAATGGTTCAGCCGCTGCTCCAACTGCTGGTTTGCACTGGACAAAAGATCTCCTCAAGAAAGTCGAAGAAAAGGGCGTTAAATTAGTCTATGTAACTTTGCATGTTGGTTTAGGAACATTTAGACCCGTAACTGAAACTGACGTTGATAAGCACGTAATGCATTCAGAATTTTATCGTTTGGATGAAGATTCAGCTAAGACTTTGAATGAAGTTAGGAAAAATGGTGGCAAGATCGTTGCGACTGGAACTACTTCAATCAGAACGCTAGAAACTATCGGTACCAAGTTCAATGGCGAAATCAAAGCCGACAGTGGCTGGACTGACATTTTCATCAAACCTGGCTACGAATGGAAGGTCGTTGATGAATTTATCACTAACTTCCATTTGCCAAAATCAACTTTGGTTATGTTAGTTGCTGCATTTACTGGTCGTGAAAATATCTTGAACGCTTATCGTCATGCTGTTGAGGAAAAATATCGTTTCTTCAGTTTTGGCGATGCAATGTTCATTAAGTAGAGGGAATATATGGAACCAGCTGTTAAATACACATTAATTAAAAAAGAAAAGCATACTGGTGCACGTTTAGGTATGCTAGAAACACCACATGGTACTTTTGAAACACCAATCTTCATGCCAGTTGGAACGGAAGCTTCAGTTAAAAACATGGCACCTGAAGACTTAGAAAAAATTGGTGCTACGATCGTTTTAGCTAATACTTATCACTTGTGGTTACGCCCTGGTGAAGACATCGTTAAAGAAGCCGGTGGTTTGCACAAATTCATGAATTGGGACAAAGGTATCTTGACTGATTCCGGTGGTTTTCAAGTCTTTTCACTAGCTAAAACTCGTGATATCACTGAAGCCGGGGTTCACTTTAGAAACCATTTAAATGGTCGTCGTGAATTCTTGTCACCAGAAAAAGCTATCAAGATTGAAAATTACTTAGGTCCAGATATCATGATGAGTTTGGATGAATGTCCACCATTCTTTGAAAGTTATGACTATATCAAAAAGTCAGTCGCTAGAACTAGTCGTTGGGCTGAGCGTGGTCTAAAAGCTCACCGTAATCCTGATTGGCAAGCTTTGTTTGGTATCGTTCAAGGCGCGGGCTTTGAAGATTTACGTAAGCAAAGTGCCAAAGACTTAGTAAGTATGGACTTCCCAGGTTATTCAATCGGGGGACTTTCGGTTGGTGAATCAAAGAGCGAAATGAATCGTGTCCTTGATTTCACAACACCACTATTGCCAGAAAACAAACCTCGTTACTTGATGGGAGTAGGTACAGCAGACTCCTTGATCGACGGTGTTATTAGAGGTATCGACATGTTTGACTGCGTCTTGCCAACAAGAATTGCTAGAAATGGTACTTGTATGACAACTCATGGTCGTCTAGTTGTTAAGAATGCCAAATATGCTAGAGACTTCGGTCCAATCGATCCAGACTGTGACTGTTACGTATGTCGCAACTATTCACGTGCTTACATTCGTCACTTGATCAACGCTAACGAATTGTTCGGAACACATTTGACTAGTTACCATAACTTGTACTTCTTGTTGAACTTGATGAAAGGCGTTCGTCAAGCTATCAAAGATGACAATCTACTAGAATTTAGAGAACACGTTTTTGAAGATTACGGTTTCAACAAAGAAAATGCTAAGAATTTTTAGAAGATTTTGATAAGAAAAACCTACTAGTGTGGAAAGACAGGAAAATTTTTGTTAATCTATACTTATGCAAATTATTAAGAGGTGGAAAATTTGAATATGCTTACATTAGGCGCTGCAGGTGCTGGTGGATCAATGGGACTCATGATTTTTGTCGTTATCATGTTCGTTGGTATGTACTTTTTATCAATTCGTCCCCAAAAGAAGCAACAACAAAAACGTCAAGAAATGCTTAAAGGCATGAACAAAGGTGACAAAGTTGTTACTCTTGGTGGTATCAAAGGTGTTATCGCATCAATCGATCGTGACAACAAAGAAGTTGTCGTAGATTGTGACGGAATTTATCTAACATTTGACCTAAACTTCATTCGTCGTGCTGAACCAGGTAACAGCGTAACAGCTGCTAAGGAAGACAGTGCAGAAGCAAAGAATGAAAAGAAAGAAGCTCCAGCTAAAGAACCAAAAGAAGCTGAAACTGAAAAAGTAGAAACTGCTGACGAAAAACCAGCCGAAGATTCAAAAGTTGAAGAACCAAAAGCTGAAGACTCAAAAGATGCAGAAGATACAAAAGAAGAAACAAAATAATTAATCAAAAAAAGATTGAAGCCAAGCGCTCCAATCTTTTTTTGTAGGTTTTGGTTTTAATGTTTTGTTTTTGACCTTATCTTTAAGACAGAGAAGCAAAAAAGAAGAATTCAGTCGGGAGCAAAAGCCCTGTGATGGCTCAGCCGCCAGATTTTTGTTAGTGCTTTAGCACTTACAAAAAGGCCTAGTTTTGAGATTTTGCGTCTTTGGGGCCATGCAAAAGCTCAAAATAGTGCCGGCAGCGTTCCAGCCAATCACAGGGCTTTTGCGGACGACGGCATACTTAGCAAGTATTTTTTCTTGCCTTAAACCCAACTTGAGGGTATATCATTTCCAAGTAAACAACATATTTATATAAATAATAAGCGTTTAATGAAGAAGTTTAATAATTCATGTTGTAAAATATAATTACATGATGCTTTCAAAGGAGTTTAAAAATGGTTACAGAAAAATCAGCAATTTTTATTATTTTTGGGGGATCTGGTGATTTAGCTCATCGAAAACTGTATCCTTCCTTGTTCCGCTTGTATAAATCGGGATTTTTAAAAGACCACTTCGCCGTTATCGGTACTGCCCGTCGTCCTTGGAGTGATGACTATTTCCGTGAAACTGTTATCACTTCTTTGAAGGACTATTTTGATGATAGTGAAAATGTAATGAAAGAATTTGCACAACATTTCTTCTATCAATCACATGACGTCAATGATTCAGAACATTATATTGCTCTAAAGAATTTGGCTGCTAAACTAGATGATCAATTTTCTGCTGGCCACAACCGCGTTTACTACATGGCAATTGCTCCAAGATTCTTTGGAACCGTTGCTGAACACATTAATTCAGAAGGTTTGAAGACTGATGGTTACAACCGTTTAGTTATCGAAAAACCATTTGGCCGTGATTTAGATTCAGCTTGTGAATTGAATGGCAATATTTCTAAAGCTTTCCCAGAAGACGATATTTACCGTATCGACCACTATTTAGGTAAAAAGATGGTTCAAGTTATTCCTGACCTTCGTGCTCACAACCCTAAATTTGAAAAAGCTTTGAATAACAAGTATGTTTCAAATATTCAAGTAACTTTGGCTGAAAAAATCGGTGTTGAAGATCGTGGTGGATACTATGAAACTGCTGGAGTCCTTCGTGATATGGTTCAAAACCACATCATGCAAATTATCGGTGCCACAGCCATGGACGAACCAGAAGCTACTGATGCCAAAATTATTCACAAACACAAGTGTGACTTATTCGCTTCTTTGAAAGAAATGACTCCAGAACAAGTTGATCAAGATTTTGTTCGTGGACAATATGACACTGATAAACTCGGTGAAGAAAATGCTTATCGCCAAGAAGACAAAGTAGCAGCAGATTCTAACATTGAAACTTTCACTGCTGGTAAACTTGAATTTGATTCAGATCGTTGGAGTGGTGTACCATTTTATGTTCGTTCTGGTAAGAGAATGCCAGACAAAACTTCAAGAATTGATATTGTTTTCAACGAAAAAGTTGATGAACTGGGCATTAAACCTAATACAGTCGTGACACTCTTGATTGAAAGAAAAGACGATCACAGCATTTTGATCAACGGAATTGACTACAAAGAGTCAGCTCAAGATTTCATCAAATTCCCAGAAGAAAAAGACTTCGATAATGCTCGTGAAGCTTATGAAAGCTTGATCATCGATATTCTTTCTGGAGATCGTGTTCACTTCACACTTTGGGATGAACTAAGAAGTACTTGGAAGTACATCGATACGATTGAAGAACGTTGGGCTAGTCAAACACCAGAATTTCCAAATTACATTAGTGGCACAATGGGACCAGATGCTGCAGAAATGTTACTTGAACGTGATGGTAATTCTTGGGTTTGGGATGATTAGAGGTATTAATTATCTTCTTAAAAATACCCATTAAAATTGAAGAAAACAGAAAAGTCATCCATGTTGATATGGATGCTTTTTTCGCTTCTGTGGAAGAAAGAGAACATCCCGAATACAAAAAGAAATGTTTGATAGTAGCTCAAGATCCACGAAAACACCATCATCACGGAGTAGTAACCACAGCTAATTACAATGCTAGAAAATACGGTGCTCATTCAGCCATGCCAGCTCAACAAGCAGTTGATTTGATTCCTAAAGAAAAACTAGTCATCACGCCACCGAATTTTGAATTGTATCGTAATGTTTCCAATCAAATTCATGATATTTTTGCGGACGTGACGGACAACTATCAATCAGTCGCTTTGGATGAAGCCTACTTAGATGTCACCAAAAATAAACTCAATGAAACTAACACAATCAAGATTGCCAATTACATTCAACAACGAATCGTCAAAGAAACGAATTTAACTTGTTCTGTCGGTATTTCTTATAACAAATTCTTAGCTAAGATGGCTTCTGATTATCGCAAACCTTTTGGCCGAACGATTATATTGGGTAAGTATGCTAAAGAATTCCTCAAGCCGATTCCAATCGAAAAATTTAACGGTATCGGCAAAGCTATGCAAGAAAAACTTCACGAGATGGATATTTATACTGGTGAGGATTTACAAAATCTCGATCAAGATACGTTTTTACAAAAATTTGGCAAGATGGGTTACGTAATTTATAAACGTGTCCACGGTATCGATGATTCTCCAGTTGAAGGACATCGTTTGCGCAAATCGATCGGTCGAGAACGGACTTATAATCGTAATTTAGTTACCGAAGAACAAATTTATCAGGAATTGGATTTTTTGGCTGAATTAGTCAGTCAAGATTTAAGAAAAAAACGTCAGCACGGTAAGACAGTCGTTTTAAAATTACGAAATTCTGACTTTGAAACGATCACTAAACGAATGAGTTTTCAAGATTATGTCCAAACAAAATCAGAAATTTATCGTGTTGCCAAAGATATTTATGATAAATTAAAGGTAACTGATCAAAAGATTCGCCTCTTGGGGATTACGGTCACTAATCTTGACCCATTGTCATATGAGGAAGTCTCTTTGAATTTGTCTTATAAGGAGGACAAGTATGAATAGCTTTGCGCAAATAATTGCAACAATCAAAAAATATGATAGAATTATCATTCTACGTCATCAAAATCCTGATCCTGATGCATTGGGATCTCAAGCTGGTTTAGCCACAGCCATTCGCCAAGCATTTCCAGAAAAAAATGTTTTAATTGGTGGTAACAACACTGAAGGTTTGAAGTGGCTTTCAACAGTTCAAGAAGTAACTAATGAAGACTACAAGGGTGCTTTGGTAATCGTTACAGATACTGCCAATCGACCAAGAATTGACGATCAACGTTTTGATGATGGAGCTTACTTGATCAAAATCGACCACCATCCTAATGATGATGCTTATGGAGATCAACTTTTTGTTAATACTGATGCTAGTTCTAGTTCAGAAATTATCGCTGACTTGATCGACAGCAGTTCTGAATTGACTTTGACTAAAGAAGTCGCTTATTACTTATACGCTGGAATCGTTGGTGATACAGGAAGATTCTTGTATCCAGCAACTACAGAACATACAATGCGTGTCGGTGGTAAATTTATCGCTTTGGGCGTTGATACAGCAGCAATTAACAACAAGATGAACGAGATCACTTTAAAACAAGCCAAACTTCAAGGAGTCTTATTCGATATTTTACAAATCGATTCTACCGGTGCAGCCTACGCCGTGATCGACCTTGATATGATGAAGAAACTTGGTATCAATCAAGAACAAGCTAATTCAGTCGTTTCTACACCAGGTCGTTTGAAGGAAGTTTGTTCATGGATGGAAGCTGTTCAAAAGGACGACGGAACTTTCAGAATGCACTTGCGTTCTCAAGGACCAATCATTAATGAACTAGCCAAAAATCACAATGGTGGCGGACACCCACTTGCTAGTGGAGCAACTGCCAAAGATCTTGATGAAGTAAAACAAATGTTTGAAGAACTAAAAGACTTAGTAGCTAAATATAACCAGAAGGGTGAATAGATGACTAAATTTTCACAATACAACTTTAATGATGCTATTAACAAATCATTAAAAGAGATACATTTTGAAGAACCAACTCCAGTCCAAGAAGCAGTAATTTCATTGATCAACAAGAAGAAGGATATTATTGTTCAATCAGAAACAGGTTCTGGTAAAACACATGCTTTCTTATTGCCATCAATGAATGCCTTGACTAGTGATCAAGAAGTACAACTTTTGATTGCGACACCTAGCCGTGAGTTGGCATACCAAATTTATGAAGATACACAAGCAATTTTGAAAAACTATCCCGAAGAATACAATGCCTTTATTTTCGTTGGAGGAGCTGACAGGGATCGTCAAAGAAGAAAACTAGAAGCTCACCAACCACAAATCGCTATTGGTACTCCCGGAAGACTTTGGGACCTTATCAGTGACAATTCTTTACACGTTGAGAACGTTCAAAGATACGTCATTGATGAAGCTGATATGACCCTAGATATGGGATTCTTGGATGTTGTCGACAAGATTACTGACAAGTTGCCAGAAGACCGTGAAATGATGGTCTTTTCAGCTACAATTCCACAAAAACTAGAACCATTCTTGAAGAAATACATGCACGGACCTCAAAGAGTTGAGATCAAGAACAACAGTATTATTCCGAAAAACGTTGACAACTGGTTGATGTTCTCACACGGTCGTGACAAGAAAGAAATTATTTACCAATTAATGACGATTGGTGAACCTTACTTGGTCTTAGTATTTGCTAATACTAAGAAGACTGTTGACGAAATTTATCATTATCTTCGTAACAAAGGTCTCAAAGTCGCTCGTATCCATGGTGGTTTAACACCTAGAGAACGTAAGCGTACGATGAAACAAGTTGAAAATATGGAATATCAATTCGTAGTTGCAACTGATTTGGCTGCACGTGGAATTGATATCAACGGTGTTTCCCATGTTATTAATGCTGAAATTCCTGACGATTTGGACTTCTTCGTTCACCGTGTTGGTAGAACTGGTCGTAACAAGATGTCAGGTATTGCCATTACTTTGTACGATCCCGGTGAGGAAAACAAGATCGATGCTATTGAACACATGGGTATCACTTTTGAACCTAAGGACATCAAGAATGGTGAAATCGTTGAAGCAGTTGAACGTGATCGTCGTTTCACACGTAAGGCTAATCAAGAAAAACTTGATACTAAATTAGTTGGTTACGTTAAGAAACAAAAGACGAAGAAAAAACCTGGCTACAAGAAGAAGATCAAAAAGGCGATCAATGAAGAACATCGTCAACAAAGAAAGATCAAGATTAGACAAGAACGTAGAAAACAAAGAGATGCAAGACGTAATAGCTAGATTAATAGTTAGCTCAGATATAAATATTGACAATTTTTAAGTTGATGGTTAATATTTTCCTTGGATATATCTTATATTGAGTACTTCGCAGAGAGGGCTAGTTGGTGAAAAAGCCTAAATATTGAATATAAAGATGCTGCCAATTTAAATTGTAAATAATAAGTGTTGAGAGGCTAACGAAAATCGTTGCAAACAAGGTGGTACCGCGCAGTGGCGTCCTTGGAATGCAGCGATTTTTCGTTTTTTTGGGGAGATAAAATGAAGAATTTATCAAGTGCTGAAATAAGAAAAATGTTTTTAGACTTTTTCCAATCAAAAGGTCACATGATTGAACCTAGTGCATCACTAGTTCCACATGACGATCCTACTTTGTTATGGATCAACTCTGGTGTTGCTACTTTGAAGAAATATTTTGATGGTACAGTTGTGCCAAAGAATCCACGTATCACTAATGCTCAAAAGTGTATCAGAACAAATGATATTGAAAATGTTGGTAAAACAGCTCGTCACCAAACATTCTTTGAAATGCTAGGTAACTTTTCAGTTGGTGATTACTTCAAGAAAGAAGTTATCCCTTGGGCTTTTGAATTCTTAACAAGTCCTGATTGGATTGGCATGGATGTCAACAAGATGTATGTGACAACTTATCCTAAGGATACTGAAACTCAAAAACTTTGGGCTGAAGTAGGAATTCCTCAAGATCACATCTTAAAAGCTGAAGACAATTTCTGGGATATCGGTGAAGGTCCTTGTGGTCCTGATTCAGAAATCTTCTACGACCGTGGTCAATCATTTAATAATTTGTCTGAAGATGATCCAGAAAACTATCCTGGTGGCGAAAATGAACGTTATCTAGAAGTTTGGAACATCGTGTTCTCAGAATTGAATCATTTGCCAAATGGTCAATACGTTGAACAACCACATAAAAACATTGATACGGGGATGGGACTAGAACGTCTAGTTTCCATCATTCAAGGTACTAAAACTAACTTTGAAACTGACTTGTTCATGCCTTTGATTGAAGATGTTGGTCAAATTAGTGGCAAGAAGTATGGCGAAGATGCTGAAAATGACATTTCATTCAAGATTATCGCTGACCACGCTAGAACGGTTTCCTTTGCTATCGGTGATGGAGCTTTGCCTTCAAACGAAGGTCGTGGCTACGTTATCAGACGTTTGATCAGACGTGCTGTTTTGAACGGTAAGAAACTTGGTATCAATGGACCATTCCTATACAGATTGACACCAATCGTTGGTAAAATCATGGAAAGCTACTATCCAGAGGTTAGCCAACAACAAGAATTTATTTCTAAGACTATTCAACAAGAAGAAAAGCGTTTTTCAGAAACTCTTGATGCTGGTCTTGCTCTACTTAATGGCGTTATTGCTGATTTACGTAAGAAAAATGAAACTGTTATCGATGGTGCTAATGCTTTCAAGCTTTATGATACTTACGGTTTCCCAATGGAATTAACTCGTGAATATGCTAATGATGAAGGTTTGTCAGTTGATGAAGCTGGTTTCAAGGAAAACATGGAAGCTCAAAAGCAACGTGCTCGTGAAGCCCGTGGAAACTTACAATCAATGGGTATGCAAGATGAAACTTTGATGGAAATCAAGACACCTAGTGAATTCGTTGGTTATGATCACAATGAAACACAAAGTACTTTGAAGAACATCATCGTTAGTGATAAAGAAGTGAAGTCTGCTACTGAAGGTCAAGCTCAACTAGTTTTTGATACAACTCCTTTCTATGCTGAAATGGGTGGACAAGTTGCCGATGCCGGTAATATTTATGACCTTAAAGGTAATCAAGTTGCCGAAGTGGTTGATGTTCAACATGCACCAAATGGTCAAAATATTCACTTGGTAAACATCATGTCAGAAATTGACGTTGATACCAAATATCAATTGAAGATTGATGCTGACTTCCGTGAAAAAGTTCGTCACAATCACACAGCTACTCACTTGTTGGACCAAGCTTTGCGTGACGTTGTAAGTTCAAGAACTCACCAAGCTGGATCATTAGTTGAACCAGACTACTTACGTTTTGACTTCAACAGCAATGCTGCATTAACACCAGAACAAATTTCAGAACTTGAAAAGATTGTTAATGAAAAAATTTGGGCTGCTATTCCTGTTAAGACAGAAGTTTTGCCTATTGAAGAAGCTAAGAAGAAGAAGGGCGCTATTGCACTTTTCAGTGAAAAATATGGCGACACTGTTCGAGTAGTTGAAATTGATGACTATTCAACAGAATTCTGTGGTGGTACACATGCCCGTAATACTTCAGAACTAGGTTTGTTCAAGATTACTTCTGAATCAGCTATCGGTTCAGGTACTAGAAGAATCGAAGCCGTAACTGGTGAAGAAGCCTTTGAATACTTGAACGAACAACTACAAACATTGCAAGAGACAGCTAAGAATATGAAGGTCAACCAATTAAAAGATGCTCCTAGTCGAGCAACGCAAATGGCTGATGAAATCAAAGCTCTTAAACGCGATAACCAAAACTTAAAGACACAACTTACAAATCAAAAATCCGCTGAAGTCTTTGACAACGTGGAAGAAATCAATGGCTACAAAGTCATTTCAAATATTGTTCCTGCCGACATGTCAGCTCTTAGACAATTAGCTGATAAGTGGAAGAATGATAACAGTTCCGATATCTTAGTACTTGGTGCTAGTGGTGATAACAAAGCCAGTCTAGTCGTAGCAGTTAATAAAAATGCTCAAGACAAAGGTGTCAAAGCTGGAGATTTAATCAAGAAAATATCTAAAGAAATTCAAGGTGGCGGCGGTGGTCGTCCAGATATGGCGCAAGCTGGTGGTAAGAATCCAGCTGGTTTAACAAATGCGTTACAATTAGCTAAAGATATTATTAAATCTCTATAAAGTGGGCTATAATTGAAATGAAGCTTTTCGGTCACTTAAATTTTAGTTAGATGGAGGTTTGCCATGAGTTCACTTGATAAAACTATGAGTTTCGATTTTAATGAAAACAAGGGCAAAGATGTCAAAGAAACACTGCAAAGTGTTTACCAATCACTAGAAGAAAAGGGATATAACCCAATTAACCAAATCGTTGGATACCTACTTTCTGGTGATCCAGCTTATATTCCAAGACATAACGATGCTCGTAATTTGATTTTGAAGCATGAAAGAGACGAGATAATTGAAGAATTAGTCAAAAGTTATCTCAATCAAGGTAAATAAATGAGATTATTAGGTTTAGATGTTGGTTCGAGAACTGTTGGTGTTGCTTGCAGTGATTTATTGGGATGGACTGCTCAAGGAGTGGAGATCATCCGTATCAATGAGGATAAAGAGGAATTTGGCTTAGATAGATTAGGCGAAATTATCAAAGAAAAGCAACCCACAGGAATTGTATTAGGCTTGCCCAAAAACATGAATAATACTGAAGGGCCTAGAGTAGAAAAATCTCGCGAGTACGGCAAGATGGTCGAAGACAGATTTCATTTACCAATTGATTTCATCGATGAGCGTCTGACAACTGTTCAAGCTGAGAGAATGTTGATTGATGAGGCCGACGTGTCTCGTAAAAAACGAAAGAAAGTTATCGATAAGATTGCCGCTGAGATGATTTTACAAAATTATCTTGATGCTAAAGGTAAACTAACACGAAATTAAGGTGATAAACATGAGTGAAAAACAACCACCAAAAGATTTAGACGAAGTTATTTTAAGTGATGACCAAGGTAATGAAGAAGTTTACAAAATTCTTTTTACTTTTGAATCAGACGACTATGGTAAGTCATATGTATTCCTATATCCTAAGGCTAGTGAAGATGATGAGGAAATTGAGATTCAAGCATTTTCATTTAAACCTGACAAAAATGGTGATGTCGATGCCGGAGATTTAGATCCAATCGAAGATCCAGAGGAATGGGATATGGTTCAAGAAGTTTTGAACACCTTCACAAGTGACGAAGATCAATAAAGCAAAACACTTAACGATTGGCATTCGCCAATCGTTTGATTGTATCTAGTCCTATGATTTATAAATTCGCTTTTTAGCATGATTGAAGTAAGGGGAAATAATGCTGAGTCTGTTACTTATTTTACTTTTGATATATGGTTTTTATATTGGCGCTCGCCGTGGACTTGCCATGGAGGCATTTTATGCGGTCGGATATGTACTATTCTTTGCTTTGGCATTGGTGACTTTTAAGGCACTGGGGCCTAAATTTGAAATGTTGGTACCATATCCTTCTGCTAATTTAGGCAGTGAGTTTGCCTTTTTCTCAACAAAAGTTGGTATGGAATTGGATAATGCATTTTACCGCGCTTTTGCTTTTATTTTTGTATGTTTCATTGGTTGGATCATCGTTAGATTCGCTGGACTTTATTTCAAGCGTTTAACATATTTTCCAATGTATAATGACATCAATATCCTAAGTGGAGGTATCATCGCTTTTGTCGTTACTTACGTGGCCATTTTCATGGTCTTGTTAATGATGGCAATGGTGCCTGTGAGCGGTATTCAACATGCTTTGGAACATTCATTTATAGCTTCAGCAATGATTAAAAGCACACCAGTTCTGACTGATTTGCTTAGTCATTTATGGATTGGAGCTATCTAAACTTTAAGACTGAGACGTTTGTTTCAGTCTTATTTTGTAATAGGAGAGAATATGAATAATAAAGCTTTGAAAGTATTGGAATTTGACAAAATCAAAGCTGAGATTGCCAAATATCTAATTACGACACGTGGGAAAACTCTCTTAAAGAAATTAATGCCGATGTCAGTCGAATCCATCGTACAAAGATTGATCGACCAGACTAAAGATGGTGCTGACATTATTCGGATTAAGGGTGAGATTCCAGTTAGAAAACTGGCTGATTTACACGATCAAGCCAATCGTCTAAAAAAAGACGGTAATTTAAATGGAACAGAATTGGCTCAAATTGGCCAAGTTCTACAGAATACTAGTGAATTAAAAGAATTTTTTGAAGATTTAAAAGATGAACAGTTGGATTTGCGTCAGTTGTATGATTTGAATGACAATTTGATCGACAATCCAGAATTAACTAAACGTTTGGCACGTTCACTTGATGATACTGGTCGAGTTTTGGATACTGCCTCAGAAGATTTGAAGTACATCCGTAATCAGATCACTCGTTTGAATGACCAAATTCGTCATACGATGGAACAATATACTCGTGGTAAGAATACTAAGTATTTGACTGAGAATTTAGTGACTTTGCGTGATGACCGTTTTGTTATTCCTGTAAAGACTGAATACAAGACGAAATTCGGGGGTGTTGTTCACGACCAAAGTGCTAGTGGACAAACACTTTATATCGAACCACAAGCTGTTGTGGGAATGAATAATCAATTACATGAAGCGCAAGTTTCTGAAAAGGCCGAAGAGATCAGAATTTTGAATAAACTATCTGATTTAGTGCGTCCACAAATTGATGAAATTTTGGAAAATAATGAAGTTTTGGCTCAATTTGATTTGATCAATGCTAAAGCTAAGTACGCTAAAGAAATTAAGGCGACTGAGCCAATTATTTCCAAAGACCATATAGTTGACCTACGTGATGCAAAACACCCTCTAATCGACCCAGATAAGGTCGTAGCTAATGATATTAAGATGGGTGAAGGTTATAAGACAATGTTGATCACTGGTCCTAATACTGGTGGTAAAACTATTACGATGAAAACTTTAGGTCTGATTCAATTGATGGCTCAAGCTGGATTATTTATTCCTGCTCATGAAGAAAGTGAAATTGCTGTTTTTGACGAAGTTTTCGTTGATATCGGTGATGAACAATCAATTGAACAAAACTTGAGTACTTTCTCATCACATATGGATAACATCATCAATATTATTCGTAAAGTGTCAGAACATAGTTTAGTTTTGATTGATGAATTGGGTGCCGGAACTGACCCTCAAGAAGGGGCTGCAATTGCGATTGCTATTCTTGAGAAATTAGCTCAGTCACGCTGTTTCATCATGGCAACGACTCACTATCCAGAATTGAAGATTTTTGCTTACAATACACCAGAAACAATCAATGCCAGTATGGAATTTGATGAGAAATCATTGAAACCAACTTATCGTCTGTTGATTGGAATCCCTGGTGCAAGTAATGCCTTTAATATTGCTGCTCGTTTAGGGATGGACAAGAGTGTCGTTGACCGTGGACAAGCTTTGATGGACGGTGAAAGTCAAGACCTTAATAATATGATTGCTGATTTGGAAAATCGTCGTAAGGAATTCGAGCAAAAGAATGATCAATTAAAGATTCAATTAGCTAAGAACAAAGACGTTCAAAAGGATTACGAAAAGAAGAGCGATGCCTTAGACAAGTCGAAGAATTCCGAAATTCAAGCGGCTAAGGTTCGAGCAAATCAAATTGTTTCCAAGGCTCGTAAAGAATCAGACAAAATCATTGCTAAATTGCACAAACTAGAGCAAGATGGTGTGGCTGTTAAAGAAGACCAAATTATTGCCGCTAAAACTGGTTTGAAAAACTTGCATCAAGATGAAGCTGTTAAGAAGAACCGAGTATTGCGTCGTAACAAGCGTCGTCAACAATTAAAAGTCGGCGATACCGTCAAATCATTGCAATATGACCAAATTGGTACAATTGTTCGTAAGAATAAAGACAATGAATTTGAAGTTCAACTCGGTATTTTGAAGATGAAATTTGGTGCCGATGAACTTGAAAAAGTTCAAAATCAAGAACCAGAACCAGAGAAAAAACCAACGATGGTCAAGAGAACTAAGAGTACTGGTCTTTCTAGTAAGTTGGATCTTCGTGGTAAACGTTACGAAGAGGCAATGTCTGAGCTTGATCAATACATTGATTCAGCGTTGTTGGCTGGTTATAACCAAGTTACCATCGTCCACGGTTTTGGAACTGGTGTTATTAGAAAGGGAGTTACTAAGTACTTGCAACGTAATCCACGTGTGAAGTCATTTGGATATGCTCCAGCAAGTTCTGGTGGCTCCGGGGCAACAATTGTTGACCTTTAAGCAAATCTTTTTTTAAAATAAATTAGTAATGATAGTATTTAACTTATTGAAGGAGTGAATAAAATGGTTGATGAAGTAACTGATAAGGATTTTGAAGAAGAAACAAAAGATGGTGTCGTCTTAGTAGATTTTTGGGCAACATGGTGTGGTCCATGTCGTATGCAATCACCTGTTGTTGAACAATTGTCAGAAGAAGATGATTCAGTTAAGTTTTTGAAGATGGATGTTGATGCTAACCCTGATACACCTAAGAAATTTGGAATCATGGCTATTCCAACATTGTTAGTTAAGAAGGATGGCAAGGTTGTAGAAAGTCTAACTGGTTTCCACAACAAAGCTCAACTTGCAAAGATTTTGGATGGATATTCAGATTAATAACTAAAAAAACTCCACGATTACGAATAAATAATCGTGGAGTTTTTTTGCATAAATTAGCATTTAAATAGCTTAGTGACTGTCATTTTGATCATTTTTTGGTGTATACTTTAGTTTCGATCAATTTGTATCTTAATTGAAACGCTTTTGGCTTTACTGTTTACAGTATATGTTCCCAAACAATAAGCTGCGATTGTTTTTTCAACAGTTTCAGCAATTATCCCTGTTTCCAGTGAAAATTCTGGATCATCATTATTAGTATCAAAACGTTGAACGACTTCTGGCCCAGTTAAATTGTAAGTATAGCTTTTTGGAGTTTGCTTAGAAATTTCTAACTTGCCAAAGCCAGCTTTTTGGAATAGTTCTGGTAAACTATCCATATCGAGAATTAATTGTCGACTGAGATTTTTACCTGCCCAGTATAGTAGTTCAACAGTATCTTTATCAAGAAGGTCGGGAAGAATAAAATCACGAAGGACTGAAACAGCAAAATAATTTTCTGTTAAAGTATCTTCATTTTTTTGTGGAGCTTCTGATGGTGTTGATTCGTTAATATCTTTAGATTTTGCAGACATTGCTTATAACTCCTTTTTCTGACAATTCATTATATCATTAGAATAATTGCTTTTTAAGTTATTGTAAAAGATAGCACATAATTATTTTTATAGGTACAAATAATTCTTAAGTGAGGTAAATATTATGAGTGATCAAAGACCAATTGGAGTATTAGATTCCGGCTTGGGTGGTTTAACTGTCGTCCAAGAGGTAATTCGCCAGTTACCAAATGAAAGTATCATTTTTATCGGTGATGAGGCTAGAATGCCTTATGGGGTGAAGACTCATGAACAAATCATATCTTATACTCGAGAAATGGTACAGTATTTAATTGATCAAAATGTCAAAATAATCATTTATGGTTGTAATACTGCCACAGCCCAAGCTTTGGATGCTATGGAAAAAGAATTTACGATTCCAATGATTGGTGTAATCAAACCAGGCGCTAAAGCCGCTACTAATGTTACTAAAACTAATCATATTGGAATTATTGGTACGCAATCAACTATTAATTCAAAGAGTTACAATGAAACTATCAAGAATCTTGATCCAAGTGCCGACGTTTTAGGCATTGCTGCTCAAAAATTTGTCAGTATCGTTGAGTCAGATTCAGCTAATACTAAACAGGCTAAAGAAAATATCGAATCGACTCTGAAACCTTTTAAAAATAGCGACTATGACACTTTGGTCTTGGGATGCACACATTTTCCAATGTTGAAAAAACAAATCAATGACTATTTGCCTGATATCAAATTAGTTGATCCCGCATTGAAGACAGTTGAAGTAGCTAAGAAATATTTATCAGATAATAATCTTTTGACTGACAGTAAGACACGAGTTTTGCAATTGCACGCGACAGCTAACATCGACGACTTTTCAAAACTTGCTAAACGTTGGTTAGACGTGAAAATCGATGAAATCAATTTGGTCGATTTAGAAGATGCAGTCGCAATGGGAGGAAAAAATGAAAGAAATAATCATCGCCACTAAAAATCCTGGTAAGGCTCGGGAATTTAAACGAGTTTTTGATGAACAAGAATTTACCTTGAAAACTTTGTTAGACTTTCCCGATTTTCCAGAAATTAGAGAGACGGGAACTACTTTTAAAGAAAATGCTACGATTAAAGCTCATGCCGTCATGGAACGCTTTAATTTACCCGTGATTGCTGATGACTCTGGATTAGAAGTTAGAGCTCTCTATGGTCAACCAGGCATATATTCAGCTCGTTATGCTGGAGATCACAATGATGCAGCTAATAATGCCAAGTTGTTAAGTGAATTAGGTGGAGTTCCTAAAGAAAAAAGAGATGCTCGCTTTGTTTCTACTTTAGTTTTTGCTAATCCCAAAAACGAAGAAGATTTAGTCGTTGAAGGCGAGGTCAAAGGAATCATTGCTCAATTCCCACAAGGAGACGATGGCTTTGGTTACGATCCTTTGTTTTACTTGCCAGAATTAAAAAAGACGATGGCCGAATTAACTGTCGATGAGAAGAATCAGATCAGTCATCGTGGCAATGCAATTAAAAAACTCGAAAAACAGTGGCAAGATTGGATCAATTGGTAATTAATTGCCCATAAATTGTTATAATGCTAATATGAAAGTGCTATTAAAACATAGGAGGGTAATATTATGACTGGTGGACAAATTGCAGGATTAATTGCAGCCGTTGCTTTTGTAGTATTGGTTGTATACTTAGCCAGAACTTTAGTTCAAACAGCTAAATTGCTTCAAGAATTACAAGAAACAATGAAGGAAACAACGAAAATGGTTGAGGTTCTTTCGAAGAATACTGAACAAATCATGGATCAAAGTACGAAATTAGTTGATAAAACTAATACTTTGTTGGAAGACGTTAACCACAAATCAGATAAGTTGAATCCTTTGTTTGATACAGTTGAGAATATCGGTAAGAAAACCGCTAAGGCTACTGAAGAAAAGTCAAACAGTGGTTTCAATTTCCAAAATCTAATGACAATCGGTAATTTAGCAACCGTTGCAAAAACAGCTGCCAAGATTTGGCCAAGAAAGAAGAATAAATAATTATGAAGAATAATCACTTTTTACTAGGCCTAGCCTTGGGTTGTGCATCAGGATATGCCGCTTCTAAATACTTAACTAGCGAGTCAGGCCAAAAGTTACTAGAAAATATCAATACCATTCGTAGCGACTTCAATAATGGAGGCGTTGGTCTTAACAATAATGATTTAGTTGATCATTTCAATGAGAAAACCGATGCTTTGAAAGATCACATGGCTTCTACCGTTGATAAGATCAAAGAGGATGAAGATACTTCTGATATTGTTTTTGATGAAGATGATTTGAATAACGAAAAGTAATTTCGAGTATTGATTAAAAATTCCGTCCTCCATAGCAAAGCAAATTTGACTGGAACAATGTGGGCACGACTTGGAGCCTTTGCTATTCCGGACTGGATAGTGGTTCTAATTTTAGTATAAAAAATAAATGGCATCTATTCGGAAATTTTGGATAGATGCCATTTTTTATATACTGGAAGAAATTCTAGCAAGACTATTTTTTTATCAAAAAAGACATTATTAGAATCTAGTAATACGATTCCCATAATGTCTTATATATTTACGAATTATTTGATATATTTCAATTCCTTACTTGTATGTGTGAATGGTTCGCAACCATCTTCAGTGATGTAAACACAGTCTTCGATTCTAACACCGGCAACGTTTGGAATGTAGATTCCGGGTTCGATTGAGAAGCACATACCTGGTTTTAGAACCATGTCGTTTCCTTCCATGATTGAAGGGAATTCGTGTTCTGAAGTTCCCATACCGTGGCCTAGTCTGTGAATGAAGTATTCACCGTAACCAGCTTTAGTAATGATGTCACGAGCAACTTTATCTAATTCAGCGGCTGTAATACCGGGCTTAGCAGCGTCCATGGCAGCGTATTGAGCTTCTAGGTCTACTTTATAGATGTCGAGTGATTTCGCGTCAGGTTGGCCAAAAGCAACGGTTCTAGAAGCATCACTGATATAACCGTTGTGAACTGTACCAAGATCAAACAAGATCAATTCATCCTTTTTAACAGGGTTCTTTTCAGGACCACCGTGTGGATTAGCGGCATTGGCTCCAGCTTGAACGATTGTATCAAAGCTCATGTGCATAACGCCTTTTTTCATCATTGCATATTCGATTTCAGCAACGATTTCTTGTTCAGTACGTCCTTCTTTGATAGCATTGAAAGCTACTGAGAAGGCATAGTCAGCTTCAGCACCGGCAGCTTTTAATTCTTCAATTTCTTCAGGGGTTTTGATCAACTTAGCATTTTCCATGTAACGAGAAAGGTTAACAGGGAAGGTTGCATCTGGGAATTGGTTAGTCAAAGCTTCAAGTTTTTGAACGGACATATCATCTTTTTCGATAGCCCATTTAACTGGATTACCAGCAACATCTTTAATGTGGCCAGCCATCAAGGCAAATGGATCTTCGTGGTCGAGATATCCGAAAACATCTTTATCCCAACCAACTTCTTTAACAGCTTCAACTTCAAGTTGAGGGGCAAATACAAAGGGGTCTTTGTCAGGGAAAACTAATAGTGCAAGAATTCGCTCTACCGGATCACTGTAAAAACCGGTAAAATAGTGAATGTCGTTTGGATTTGAGACATAGGCTGCATCAAGTCCGTTTTGTGCTAGATATTCTTGTAGTGCTAATAATTGTTTCTTCATGAAAATGCTCCTTTACAGATAATATTTATATGTAGTATATCATTCAAAAGCAAATAAATTAAAAAATGCTTGTTTCTTCGTAAATAGAGCGGTAGGATTGCATGTTGGCTTTTATTGAAAATGATTTTCTTTTTGAAAAAATATGAAAACTTGCAACAATAATGTAGAAACCGCTTGCAAAATGTAAACTTTTTTGATAAATTAGAGATAATTAATGAAAATATTGTTTGAGAGAGTGAATATTAATGGAGAAAAAAGTAGTAACAATCTATGACGTGGCCGAGGCTGCCAACGTTTCAATGGCAACAATTTCACGTGTAGTGAACGGAAATGCCAATGTAAAGGAAGAAACAAGAAAACGTGTTTTGGAAGTAATCGATCGTTTGAATTATCGTCCAAATGCGGTAGCCCGTGGTTTAGCAAGTAAGAAGAGTACAACAATCGGAGTAATTTTGCCAGATATTACTAACTTGTACTTTGCATCTCTAGCCAAAGGTATCGATGACGTTGCTTCAATGTACAAATACAACATCATTTTGACTAGTTTACAAGAATCTGTTGGTGATGAAGAACAAATCTTGAATAATTTGTTATCAAAGCAAGTTGATGGACTTATTTACATGGGCAAACAATTGTCTAAGAAACTAAAACGTATCCTTGCAAACTCAAAGACACCAATCGTTTTGGCTGGTTCAGTTGACAAGAATAATGAAAGTGCCAGTGTAAATATTGATTTCACTGATGCTGTAGCTAGTGTTGTTGGTCAATTAACACAAAATGGTCACAAGAAGATTGCCTTTGTGGGTGGCAGTCTTGAGAACCCTATTGATGGTAAATACAGACTAGACGGTTATAAGAAGGCTTTGAAGAAAGCACATCTTAATTTCTCATCTAACCTAGTTTTCGAAGCAGAGTATTCAGTAAGAGCTGGAGAAGCAATCTGGGATGCTGTTCACAGCAGTGGTGCCACAGCAGCATACGTAACAGATGACTTGTTAGCTTCAGGTATTTTGAACTCAGCCGTTAAAGCTGGTGTTAAGGTTCCCGATGATTTTGAATTAATCACAAGTAATGACACGATTCTTTGTGAAGTTACACGTCCAAAGATGAGTTCAATTGAAGAACCATTGTACGATATCGGTGCGGTTGCTATGCGTTTATTAACTAAGATGATGAACCAAGAACAAATTGATGACAACACAATTAAGTTGCCATACAGCATTGTAAAACGTGGTTCAACAAAATAAATTGTAATTAAAAATAAAAACTTGTATTGCCTAATTTAGACAATGCAAGTTTTTTTATTTTTCATTAGTTTTTCGTTGTTTGTGTAAATCCCAAATGATAACGACGATGTAGCCAAGAGCCACCAAGGATAAACCATTAGTGACTACAGAACTCAACGTAAAAGGTAAGTTGACAAAGCCACCCAAAATTGAATAGAGGGTATTTAATAAGACGATGGAAGCTAGAGTCATCGTCTTATCCCAAATTTTAATATTATGTTTAATTTTATAAATAACCACTGCCAAGATGAAAATAATCAAAACTGCAGCGACGACGTACAAAGTATTTTGTAAAAAGCTTGGACTAAAATACATAATTTTCTCCTTAAATCAAAGTAACGCTCTAATTCTATCACAATTTATCAAATGTAAAAAAATAACTCCAATGACCAAGTGATCATTAGAGTTATTGAAATTAATCTTCAGTAGAACCAGTACCAGTTTCGACATTGCCGGTAACAGCATTACCAGTTGAACCAGCAGATTCTTGATTGGAACTAGTGCCAGTTTCTAATCCCGTAGTTGAATTTGAAGAAGAACTTGAATCAGATCCGGAACTAGAACCTGAACCTGATCCGGATGATGATCCAGTACCAGTTTCAGTTGTACCGTTTGAAGTAGTTGAATTAGTAGTACTTGAAGATCTGGTTGTAGAAGAACTAGTTGTGACTTCAGAAGAACCACTGCTATTAGTGCTATTGCTAAAGCCGGAAGTTCTACCACTACCATTTTCATTGGCTAATTCATTAGCTGATTTAGAACTTTCACCTAATCGTTTTACTACTGAGTAACTGTTGCTACGACCAAAGTAATTATCCCAGAATAGTTTATAATTCTTAGATTTACCGCCAATAGCGAAGTTATTGTAAGACATCGCTTCAGGGCGACCTTTGTAATAAAGCGAGTTAGTAGTGTGTTGATTTACCTTAGTTGTTATGCCGTTGTACTCGATCGAACCGGTATAAGTACCAGTCTCTTTATCAACTTTATAAGATTCAACGCCACTAGGTTTCTTGAATGACTTATTGACATTGAAGACAGACTCATCTTCATCGTACAAAGCGTTAGCCATTTTTGCCCAGAGTTCTTGGTTGATATCAGTTGAGTTACTTGCAAGGTTGTAATTGTCATGATAGAAGTTATCATATCCAATCCACGATGCTAAGGTCATACCATCAGTACTTCCAATAAACCAGTTATCACGATAATCATTTGATGTACCAGTTTTACCAAAGAGGTTCTTAGTATTGAAGTTAGCTTCATAAGAAAGAGCAGAAGCAGTACCTTTAGTAACAACGCCATGAAGCATGTTTTTAATGATGTAAGAAGTTTGTTTAGAGAAGACACGGGTCTTTGAACCTTTGTGCTTGTAAACTGTCTTACCAGTTGGATCAGAGACGCTTTTGACAACATAAGGATCAACGTGGACACCTTTGTTAGCAAAAGTAGAAAAGGCGCTGGCTTGTTGAAGAACAGTGACACCATTTTCAGTACCACCCAAGGTAATACCTAATTGGTTGTATTCTTTGTTGCTCAAATTAATACCCATCTTCGACATGTATTTCTTAGAACTGACACCTTGTTGTTTCAAATAATTATACAAATTAACAGAAGGTATATTATATGATTCTTCCAAAGTTTCTCTAGCTGATACGAAACGGTTTTGAATCGTTTGACCGTAATCAGTTGGAGCATACTTGCCGAAACTAGTCTTAAAATCGGCTAGCATAGTTTGTGAACCAATCAAGCCATTTTCAATTGCAGGCCCAAAAGTAATCAAAGGTTTGATTGATGAACCAGGTGATCTTTGAGTGTTGAAGGCGTGATTCAATTGTGACTTCTTGAAATTGACCCCACCGACAAAGGAAAGTACTTGACCAGTCTTATTATCTAATAGAACGGAACCGTTTTGAACGGGCTCTGAGACTTTGACAGTCTTGCCAGTATTAGCATCAGTTCCTGAACCAGTATGAGTAGTTCCTAGATTGCCTTTAAATTGCTGAGCTTGTTCGTTCATAGCATCATAAAGTTTCTTGTTGATCGTACTGTGGATCTTGTAATTCTTGTTGTGCAATTCAGTATTGGCTTGTGTGTAATATCTTTCGTAAAGGTTTTTATCCTTTTTGACAGCACTATATTTAAGACCATCATTTTTGGCTAAACGTTTCATCAAAATAGTTCTAGCTTGTTCAGTCAAAAGATTGTAAATATAACCATATTTGATATCTTTAGAACTAGCTTTAGCTGGTTTTAAGAAATCTTTTTTCAAGTCAAATTTTTTGGCACGATTGTATTGAGCTTCAGTAATTTGCTTGTCACGATACATTCGATAAAGAACGATATCCTTACGTTTCATACCAAGGCTCATGTCATCTTTGAACTGACCACGTTGTTTATTACCGTTTGTTCCTGAGACGACACGATTATAAGGTGTATAGACGGAAGGACTTTGAGGCAAACCAGCAATAAAAGCTGATTCAGCAATATTTAGGTCGCTAGCATTTTTACCAAAGAGACCTTTAGCAGCAGCTTGAACACCTTGAATATTTTGTCCTTTGTTATTAGCACCAAAAGTTGCGGCATTTAAATAATCTTCAAGAATTTCATCTTTGGAGAAATATTTATCAACACGCATGGCTAAGAAAATTTCGACTGCTTTACGTTTCCAAGTAGTTTCAGATGATAACATCTGCATCTTAACTGTTTGTTGCGTCAAAGTGGAACCACCAGTTTGAGCACCGATTCCAGTAACGTCAGAAATAATAGCTCTAAAAATTGACTTAGGAACGACACCCTTGTGACGATAAAAGTCACTATCTTCGGTAGCCACAATGGCTTTTTTCAAATAAGGCGACATTTCAGATAATGAAATTTTCTTACCTTGAAGGTCTTTTTGTAAATTATCGACCTTTGAACCGTCACTAAAGTATAGTGTGGCAGAATTATTCACATCTTGAAGTTCGGACTTCATTTCTTGCTTAGTAGGTACTTCGACTTGACTCGTCAAAGCAGATACGTAACCTGTACCAAGACCGATAGCTAAACTCAAAAGAATCAAAATTCCAGCGATGGAATAGAGAATAATTCGGCGAATAACTTCAATCGTTAGATTAGCTTTCTTAGCAAAGTCAGACCAGCTTTTAATACTTTTGAAGCTGTTGACGATGCTATTCCATAAATTTTTCACTTTAAAATAAGCTCCCTTAAAAAGTTACATACCGTAATTATATAATAAAATTGATTTAGAAGTGTAAAAACAAAAAAAGTTCTGTCGAAATTATGTTCAACAGAACTTCTTTTATTTACTTAATTAGGCGGTAAATGGCGTCTGCGTAGATAGCAGTCGATTTTAATAATTTATCAATATTAATATATTCATTAGGTTGATGCATAACGTTTTCGTCACCAGGGAACATTGCACCATAGGCAATTCCGTGTTTTAGGATACGACCATAAGTTCCACCACCAACAGTGAATGGTTCTGTATCATCGCCGGTGTGATCACGATAAGCGCCAACTAAAGCTTGAACCAAAGGATCATCAGCATCGACGAAATGTGGTAGTTGATTGTGTCCTTCGATAACAGCTGTGACATTTTCTGGTAGATGATTGTTGATCTTTTCAGTTAAAGTATCACCAGTGTCACCCTTTGGATAACGGATGTTTAACAAGATATTAGCTTTGTTTTCATCGTATTCATAAATATTAGGTGAAAGTGTCAAATCACCCATAACAGCGTCGGTATTATTAATGCCAAGATGTTTGCCGGCGAAGTCTAAGTGTAAATCATTAGCAATGAATGAGAAATAAAGCTTTTCACTGTCATTTAAGTCTAATGTTACTAAGAATGATGCTAAATAAGTGGCAGCATTGATACCATTGAATGGTTCCATGGCATGGGCACCTTTACCAATAATCTTGATTTCAGCAATATCATCTTTGACTTCTAGACTGCCCTTGATTTCTTTGTTAGCAACTAGGAAGTCGTTAAATTTAGCTTTCAAATCATCAGCACTGATAACGTTGAGATCGATTTGGCAGTCAGCATTTTGTGGGACCATGTTAGGTCTAATGCCGGCTTCGAACTTCTTAACTAAACCAATTGTTGGTGTAGGGAAGTTAACTCTAAATGATACGATTCCTTTTTCACCATTGATAGCAGGAAATTCTGCATCTGGAGAAAAACCAGTTTCAGGCATGGTTTCTTTTTCCATGTAGTGATTGATGCCGACCCATTCACTCTCTTCATCAGTTCCCAGAATCAACTGCACACTCTTGGATGTAGGCAAGTCCAATTCCTTGATGATTTTCATAGCATAATAAGCAGCAAGTCCAGGACCTTTATCGTCACTGGCACCACGAGCATAAAAGTTACCGTCTTTAATTACGGGTTCAAAAGGATTAGTTTCCCAACCTGGTCCTTGGGGAACGACGTCCACGTGTGACAAAATAGCAATCGCATCATCGTTGTCACCTAATTCAATTCTTCCAGCTAAGTTATCAACATTCTTAGTTTTGAAACCATCACGATCTGCAAAATGTAAAAATGTTTGAAGAGCTTTGGCTGGTCCAGGACCTAGTGGAAAATCGCTAGTCTTGTGTTCTGTATCTCTAGAACTATCAATACTTACTAATTCAGAAAGATCGTTGATCAATTCATCTGAACGATGTGCAACCTCTTTCTCCCAATCTATCGACATATTTTCTATGACCTCCACATGAAGTTTTTTTTATTTTACCAAAGGTTGAGCTTAAAGGCTAATCGACCTATATTTCATTTATGGAATCGCTGTCAAAATTTTCCGAGAAATTAATAAATGAATTATTAAAATCCCTGATTAAATCAGCATTTTGGACTGATTGGTCGTTTGTTGGTAAAGCAAAAGAAATATTTTCTAGTAAATCAATATTTTTAAGTCGTTGACCTTTAGGCAAGCTTTCGTAGCTTTCCTCTGAATTGTTACCTAGATAATTGTTAGGGTTCAATTGAATCAAAACATTTTTAGCATTGATCCAACCACCTTTTAATTTCAACCAAGTTTGCGAACCGACTTTTTGAATGGTTAAAATTCTTTGTGGCTTGTTAGCTTCCAAACGATTGCTGATGACATCAGTATTTGGTTCTTGATAAAGCAAGTTATTCGGCTGTTGATTACGATAAATAGCTTTGGCACCAAAGTATTGTCGTAAATCACTGAGTGAATATTCAGAATTAAATCCTGTCGCGTTAGCAAATTGATTTTCACCAACTTGAACGTATTTTTCACCGTTTACCTTGACGATGTTAGTAATGTGATAACCATCGAGTGGGTTAACATGTTTTTTAGTTTTGATCAAGCGGTAAGGATTCTCGTAAATTGGTTCTGGTTTTGTTGACATGTAATAAACGTTTTGATTAAGTGCTTCTGATTTAGACTTATCCTTCAATTCACGATATTCATTACCAGTTCCAGGATAATTAGTAACCACACCGTCGATTGGCATGTTGATTAAAGTATTCCACTTTTGCGGACTCTCGTTCATTTCATCCCAAGCGTAAATTGTTTTGCCCATGAAGTGCATCGTATTAATAATTTCTGGGGTAATGATCTTTGAAGAAAGGTTGACGCCACTGACATAGCTTAACACTTCAAAATTGACTCGCTTAATAGTTCCGGCAATGAAAATTCTAGGGATGTTAGGCATTAATTGAGCTTCGTTTTGTAAACTCTTAGTAGAGAAAGAATGAAACATGACACGATCTTGCATACCATATTGATCAATGACTTGTTTTAGTAATTCTTCCATATTCTGGGGATTGCCTTTTTTAGTCTTCTTAGTTTCAATCAGAAATTTGGCTTTAGGATTATTTTTATAATGCTCAAAGACTTGATTCAAACTGTGGATTGGTTCACCATTTTTTTGTGTTAGCTGTGATAATTCGGAGAAATTATGTTGAGAAACGATGGCTGAAGTTCCTGTGACTCTTTCTAGATCACGGTCATGCGAAATAACCAAGACATTGTCTTTGGAAACGTGAATATCTAGTTCGACATAATCGGCACCTTCATCAAAAGCTTTGTTAATACTTTCAAAGGTTTCTTCCGGAGCATTGATTGGATCGCCACGATGACCGATGACAGTAAAACCACTAGCAAAAAAGAAAATCAATAAAGCTAGTGATACTTTAAAAATTTGGAAACTTTTTGAAATCATAATTAACTCCCTAATTTTTTAGATATTATATACTAGAGTAAGTAGTGAAATGTGAGGTATTTATTAATGAATAACGAAAAACAAACATTAGATATGATTGAGCAAATTACTCGTAATGACGGAACTAAGTATTACGAACTTGCTAATATCGTAATGAACGGTCGAGCTGAAAAAGCTGCTGAATTAGGATTGATCAAAGAAGTTAGAATTCTAAAACTTAATATCCCACATTCTTCAGCTGTTAGCGTTTACGAAGATTACGTTAATCAAAATTATACAGTTCCACCAATGGAATTAACAGAATGGGTTGAATATAAAAAACCAAAGGGGAAAGTGCTAGACGCTTTTAATGAAATCTTGAAAGCTAATCACATTACCACAGAGGACAGTGCTGAATAATGAATTATTTTATAGCAGATACGCATTTTTATCATTATCAATTGTTGCAGCCAAATAACTTTGCACCACGTCATTTTGGCAATGTTGATGAAATGAATCAAGCGATGATCGATGCTTGGAATAGTCGCGTAGATGAAAATGATCGAGTTTATCATCTAGGTGACATTTCGATGCGCCCTCAAAATACGCCAACCGATGAAGAAACGTATGATATGTTGCGTCAATTGAATGGACATATGACTTTAATCAAGGGTAACCATGATTATCGCTCCCTGTTCAAATTCTTAGATAAGCACAATGAAACTTTGTCTGACGGCAAAAAAAGATTTGAATTTGAAGATGTTGGTGCTTTATTGAAATTTGATCATCATCAATTTTATTGTACTCACTATCCTTTGTTATTGGGAAAAGTTGAGAAAATCATCAATCTTCATGGTCACATTCATCACTATGCCGTGCCAATTCCTGAAAACATTAACGTTGGAGTCGATGCACCAGAACGTGACTACTTATCTGAGGATTTACCATGGGGTTCGCCTTTACGTGGTGAAGAAATTTTGGAAATGTATGATAAGAAGAAAAAGGACTTAGCTAGATTACAAAGAAAGTAGGATATTATGGAGAAAATTCAAATAGTTCATACGAATGATTTACATTCACACTTTGAGAACTTTCCAAGGGTCAAACGTTTCATTGAACAATCTAGAAAAAACAGCACTGCTGATGATTTTTATTTATTCGATATCGGGGATGCTATGGATCGAGCTCATCCTCTATCAGAAGCTACTAATGGTCAAAAAAACATCGAATGGATGAATCAATTGCATTATGATGCTGTAACGATTGGTAACAATGAAGGTCTAGGTAATAGCCATGAACACCTAGAACATTTATATGATCATGCTAATTTTCCAGTCGTGTTGAACAACGTCTTTGAAAAGAATCCATCACGCTTGGCAGATTTTGCTCAAGCTAGCAAAATTGTTGAGACTAAAAAGGGTACTAAAATCGGTATTATTGGTTTAACGGCACCTTATATTTTGACGTATCCTTTATTGAATTGGGACATTCGTCTAGTGCAAGAGATGTTGCCCAAATCTTTAGAATTAGTAAAAGACTGCGATGTCATAATTTTGCTATCACATTTAGGTGTTTCCATGGATAGATTAATTGCTAGCAAACGTTCAGAAATTGATGTTATCATTGGTGCTCATACGCATCATCTGTTCCCTAAAGGGGAAATGGATAATGGTGTTTTACTAGCTGCTGCTGGTAAGTATGGTCAAAATATTGGTACTATCAATCTGGAACTAAATGATGATAAGCAAGTTATTAAAAAATCTGCCTTTACTACTAAGACGGAAACTTTGCCGGAATTATCAGGAGATGAAGCTTGGATCAAGGACCAATTTGATTTGGGTGAAAAACTGCTTGACCAAAAGCAAATTGCTAATTTACCAGAATCCTTAAGCGCCGATTATAAAGCTCCTAATTCGATAATGAATGAAGCTTTGTCAGCTGTTCAGGAATTTGCAGATACTGATGTTGCCGTTTTGAGTTCAGGATTATTTTTGAAAGATTTACCAAAGGGTATCGTTACTCAAAAAAATCTTCATGACATTTTACCACATGCGATTCACGTAATGAAAACCACTATGACGGGCGATAATGTTTGGCGACTAGTCATGGAAATGGAAAAGAATCGTCTATACTTACGAACTCACGCACAAAAAGGCATGGGATTTCGTGGTAAGATATTTGGCGAACTAGTTTATCGAGGAATAACGATTGATAACAAACGCAATGTTTATATCAATGGACAAGAATTAGAGAAAAACAAAGAGTATACTTTAGCATTATTGGATCATTATTTATTTGTCCCTTACTTTCCATCAATTGAGATTGCAGGAAATAATGAAATCTTGTATCCTAAATTTTTGCGAAGTGTATTCGGTGACTATTTAAGTAAAAAATATCCGATTTGAGGTGATTATTTGCAGGATATTGAGGAAAAGAATGTTACAAAAGTAGCTGACGTAATTAAGTTGGCTGATAATTTAATTGCTATTAATAAAACACAGTACAAAATAGTTGAAGATCACGATAGTGGTTTTAATGAAGAAAGAATTGAAGAACGTTATAACAACGTTTTAGATAAATATGATTATATCGTCGGCGATTGGGGATACGATCAATTACGCTTTAAGGGTTTTTATGAAGATCAGCGTAAAGAAAGTACGCTCGATAATCGTATTTCACATTTAGAAGACTACCTATTAGAGTACTGTAATTTCGGTTGTGCTTATTTTGTTTTGGAGAAAGTCAAAAAAGCTCCACTCAAGAATAACCATCGTCGGACTAATCATCGTTTTAAGACGAGAACTAATAAGTTTGTCAAAAATAGCAGTAAAACTAAGCCACACAACAATCAACATAGAAGAAAGTCTACTCGACATAAAAAGACAACTGTCAGTGCCAAGAAGACTTTTAAAATTAGAAAAATAGGTGAAAAGAATAAATGAAGTATCAAACATATTTAATTGATTTAGATGGAACAATGTATCGTGGAAAGGAAAAAATTCCTGAAGCTCGTGTCTTCATCGATAACTTGAATCAAGCAGGTATTGATTATTACTTTTTGACGAACAACACGACAAAGACTCCACAACAAGTGGCCGATAATTTGGTCAACAACCATCAAATCAGAGCTACAGCAGAACAAGTTGTTACACCATCACTTGCTACGGCAGCATATATTCAAAATATGTTTGATGATGATATTACAAATCACAGTGCTTATGTTATTGGTGAATATGGACTAAAGAGCGCTGTATTTAATACTGGTATTAAATTAAATGAAGATAATCCTGACGTTGTAATTGTCGGATTAGATTATGATGTTACGTATCACAAGTTTGAAGTAGCTACTTTAGCTATTAAAAAGGGTGCTTTCTTTATCGGTACAAATGCCGATACTAATTTGCCTAATGAGAGAGGACTAGTACCTGGTGCTGGTTCAGTTATTTCATTGGTAGAGACTTCGACTCAACAAAAAGCTCATTATATTGGAAAACCAGAGCCCGATATGATTTTCTTTGCTGCTAAAGAGAAGGGCTTTGATCCTAAGACTTCTGTAATGGTCGGAGACAATTATAATACTGACATTAAGGCTGGAATCAGCGCTAAAGTTGATACTTTGTGGGTCAATACTGGTGTCAGTACACATGCTGATATCGACAAAGAGAAGATTAAACCAACTCACCAAGTAGAAAGTCTGGACCAGTGGGATGTCTAATACGCAAAAAGACTTGTTTTATACAATAGCTTTAGCCTTTTTTATTTTGACGGCGGCTATTACTATTACGATTTTTGCCAGTTATTTGTTGTTTGCTTTCGATATTAAGCATTATTACTTAGAGCAAGCAGTTAGCATGAAATATTCTACGATTATGAAAAACTATGCTCAGATGATGGACTATTTGATCAATCCTTTTAATTGGCATTTTCAATTGAGTGATTTCACTTCGTCAGCTTCAGGTAGACTGCATTTTGAAGATTGTAAGAAACTGTTCTTATTGAACTTCGGTGTATTTATCGGAAGTGGTTTGATTGTAGCTAAATTTAGAAAAATTCGGGCCCGATTTAATAAGATGTTTTTATGGATAGGTATTGTCGGCATTGTTGTGGCAATATTGATGTTATTGAATTTTGATGAGTTCTTTGTGATTTTTCATGAAGTTTTATTCAGAAACAGCGATTGGTTGTTTGATCCGGATAAAGATCCAGTCATCAATATTTTGCCAGAAGAGTTTTTTACGCAGTGTTTCATTTTGTTCTTCATTTTATTTGAAGGACTGAATTTTTGGAAAGCTAACAAAAAAGCGTTTAGGAATTAATCCTGAACGCTTTTTTTACGTTTATTTTTAAGAGCAGTAATTAAAACTGGAACAAGTGATACTAAGACGATTCCAATAATAATCAATGAAAAATGTTCTTGGACTGCAGGGATGTTACCAAAGAGATGACCTGCAAGAGAACAAATAGTTACCCATAGGAAAGCACCAATGAAATTGAATTTCAAGAATGTACCGTAATGCATGGTTCCACTACCGGCAACGAAAGGAACGAAAGTTCTTATCAAAGGAATGAAACGACCAATGGCAATAGTTTTGCCACCATGCTTTTCAAAGAAGATGTGAGCATCGTGTAAATGCTCCTTATTGATTAACTTACTGAGGTATTTATTCCTCGTCGCGTATTCTCCAAAATGTTCACCGATTTCGTAGTTCATCGAATCTCCCAAAACGGCTGCTGCTAGGAATAGTATGAACAACACCCATGAGATCAATCCATATTTAGGATTAGCGGCTAACGCCATAGCTGCGAAGATTAAAGAATCACCAGGTAGGAATGGCAAAATGACCACACCAGTTTCGATAAAGATGATTACAAACAAAATTAAATATGTCCAAAGACCGAAATTATTCACGATATTAACTAAATGACTATCAATATGTAGAATGAAATCGATCAGACCAGTCACGTAACTCAACAAATCAACTCCAAAAATTCAAATTAAACTACATTATAACAGCTTAACTTAAAATAAATTTAAATACAGGCTAAATTAAAGATTATTTTTCAAAAATCGAAGTACTGTGTTCAAAGTAGTCTTTATCAGGGTAGATATTTCTCAATGCCTTAGTAACAGCGATAGGACCCTCAGCAAAGGCCGTAGCAATCAATTGTAATTTACCAGGATAGGTCACGACGTCCCCAATAGCGAAGACATTAGGTAGGTTAGTTTCCATTTCTTGAGAAACCTTAATAAAGGGACCATTTAACTCCAAGTTCCAATCACGTAAAACCTTTGAATCGGATACGAAGCCATAGTTAACTAGCAATTTATCAGCAGTAATTGTCTTTACATCGTCAGATTTGATCATCTTTAAGGTAACGTCAATTTTAGATTTGTCAGTTTTGTTGAAATCAACGTTTTTAATGATATAAGGATTGAGTTGTTCGACAGATGATTGATTCAGTTTGTTGACACTAGATTCCATAGCCCGATACTTGTTTCTTCTATGAATGAGGGATGTATGATTAGTGATTTTATCTAAGTCGATCGACCAATCAACAGCTGAGTCACCACCACCGGCTACTAAAACATCTTTACCTTTGAAGTCTTCTAAACTATTAACAAAGTAGTCGAGATTGTTTTCCTCTAGAGTCTTGTCGTAATCAAAGGTTAACTTTCTAGGCTTAAAGGCACCATTACCGATAGCAATGATAATTGCCTTACTATAGATAGTTTCTTTATTAGTAGTTAGTTCCCAGATGTCATCTTTTCTATTAATAGAAGAAACTGAAGTTTCTAAGTATTGATCACAGTTAAGAATTTGCAATTGATCGAGTAATTGCTGAGTTAACTCACTCCCGGATACTTTAGGTAAAGCCGCAATATCGTAGATATGTTTTTGCGAGTAAAGTGTTTCTGGTTGTCCACCTAGTTTAGGCAGGCTTTCTATTAAGGCAACGTCGAGATTTCTTAGACGTCCAAAGTAGGCTGCAAACATACCAGCAGGACCACCACCGATAATAGAAATGTCATAAATTTTCTTATTCATATCATAGTCACCATTTTCTGTTATATAATCTATAGATATATTGTCACACATTTATATTAGAAAAAAGGAGGAAATTAAGTGAAAATAGGAGATAAAATCACAGGAACAATTTCTGGTGTTCAGTCATACGGTGTTTTCGTTAAGATTGATGATGAGCACCAAGGCTTGATTCATATATCTGAGTTAAAGCATGGTTTCGTTTCGGATTTGAATAATCAGTACAAAGTAGGAGATCAGGTCGATGTAATTGTAATGGGAATCGATGAATATAATCAAAAGGTAAGTTTATCAATCCGTGCTTTACATCCTCAAAAGATAGGCAGACCGATTTTGCATAAGCATTTTTGGACTAATTATCGTGATCATATAGGTTATAAGACGATTGCAACTCACAAAGAAGCCTGGATTAACGGTGCAATGAAGCTAATTTCAGAAAAAAAGCAAAAAAATTCAACTTTTTTGTAAAAAGGGGTTGCGCACCTCTATTCTAATTGGTAATATATATCTTGTTGTTGCGACAGAGCAACGGCGTCAACGGATTCAAGCCTTACAGCTTATCCAAGACGTCAAAAATTATTTTAAAAAAGTGCTTGACTTGCTCTTGCATCTTCGATAAGATAATTAAGTTGTCTGTTAGACATCACCTAACAAATTATCATTTGCTTGATGATTTGTTAGAAAAATTATTTTAAAAAGTTCTTGACATTAACTTGTAAGCTTGATAAAATAATTAAGTCGCTGATGAGCGTAAGCGCTTAATCAGCTGGTAGACCTTTGAAAACTGAACAAAGTTTTAACACTAAATTGTGTAGGCCAACATTTATTTGTTGGATTTACAACGAAGTCAATTCGCTAGTATAATTTTTTATGAGTCACAAACTTTTAATATGAGAGTTTGATCCTGGCTCAGGACGAACGCTGGCGGCATGCCTAATACATGCAAGTCGAACGAACCATCCTGAAGATTGAAGCTTGCTTCATGATTCAGATTTTGGTGAGTGGCGGACGGGTGAGTAACACGTGGGTAACCTGCCCAAAAGTGGGGGATAACATTTGGAAACAAGTGCTAATACCGCATAACAACTACTTTCACATGATCGTAGCTTGAAAGATGGCTCTGCTATCGCTTTTGGATGGACCCGCGGCGTATTAGCTAGTTGGTGAGGTAATGGCTCACCAAGGCAATGATACGTAGCCGACCTGAGAGGGTAATCGGCCACATTGGGACTGAGACACGGCCCAAACTCCTACGGGAGGCAGCAGTAGGGAATCTTCCACAATGGGCGAAAGCCTGATGGAGCAATGCCGCGTGAGTGAAGAAGGTTTTCGGATCGTAAAACTCTGTTGTTGAAGAAGAACATGCGTGAGAGTAACTGTTCACGTACTGACGGTATTCAACCAGAAAGCCACGGCTAACTACGTGCCAGCAGCCGCGGTAATACGTAGGTGGCAAGCGTTGTCCGGATTTATTGGGCGTAAAGAGAATGTAGGCGGTTTATTAAGTTTGAAGTGAAAGCCCTCGGCTCAACCGAGGAAGTGCTTCGAAAACTGGTAAACTTGAGTGCAGAAGAGGAAAGTGGAACTCCATGTGTAGCGGTGGAATGCGTAGATATATGGAAGAACACCAGTGGCGAAGGCGGCTTTCTG